>CAZEIY010000087.1:0-2189 GCA_964512375.1 uncultured Rickettsiales bacterium
CATGGGAATGGCAGCGGCTCTTTGTCTGTTCCTCGGCTTCGGCCCGGGCATGCAGATGCTGTACGGCATCCTCCCCTACCCCGAAGCCGTAGCAAACTACGAGCCATGGACCGCCAGCCACGTGCTGTTCTACCTGCAGCTGCTGCTATTCGCCGCCCTGGCCTTTGGCATCCTCTACCTCAAGGGAATCTATCCCCCAGAGCTGCGGGCCACCAACCTGGACACGGATGTCATCTATCGCAAGCTACTGCCCGCTGTAACCACACGGATTGGCCGATTGATCAGCAGCTTGAACGATGCCGTTACCGCCAGGATCCGCGACTTGCTCGACTGGCTCAGCAACGAGACCAGGAGCCAGCACTCCCCCACCACGGGCTTGCTGGGAGAACCCTGGCCCGTAGGAACAGCCGCCCTCTGGGCCGCGATCCTGCTTATCATAACGCTCGTCATGGCGTTCACCTAAGCCCACCAACCAGCACCATGCTGACTGTCCTCTCACCCGCCAAGAAGCTCAACTTCGAGCGTCCTACGCCCGATCTGCCGACCACCACCCCTGCCCTTGAGAAGGACATCGCCGTCCTCGCGAAGAAGGCACGGACACTGAGCGCGAAGCGGCTCGGCAAGCTCATGGACATCAGCGACAAGCTGGCCGAGCTCAACTACCAGCGGTTCCAGGGATTCTCTCTGCCCTTTGGACCGGTCAACAGCCGTCCCGCGGCTTTTGCCTTCGCCGGCGACACCTACATTGGGCTGGATGTGGAGCAGCTGGACGCCGATGACCTGAACTTTGCCCAGAGCCAGCTGCGCATTCTCTCCGGGCTGTACGGCCTTCTCCGCCCCATGGACCTGATGCAACCGTATCGCCTCGAGATGGGTACCAAGCTCAAGAACAGTCGCGGGAAGAACCTCTACGAATTCTGGGGTTCGCGCATCACTGAGCAGGTTAAGGCGAGCCTTGAGGGTCACGAGGACAAGACGCTCGTGAATCTCGCATCGCAGGAATACTTCAAGTCCATACAGACCAGAGATCTCGAAAGCCGGGTGATCACCCCGGTCTTCCTGGAGCGCAAGGACGGCAAGTCCCACACCCTGTTCCTGTTCGCGAAGCGCGCCCGAGGAATGATGGCGCGCTTCGCGATTCAGCAGCGAGTCAACCGCGCAGAGGGCCTGAAGGAATTCACCGAGGGCGGCTACCAGTTCCAGCCGGACCGGAGTGATGAGAATCGATGGGTGTTCGAGCGCGACCAACCACCGCCGGTGCGCTGAAGCACCGGCTCTCCTCCACAGGCACACGGCATCAGAGGCTCCAACTCCCCCTGCAGGGGTCTGGGAGTGCACTGAGGAGATCGATCTGACATGGGTGGACGTTGAGGGCGGCCGCCACCAGTTGTTCGCCCTGAGAGCGCGTGACGAGGTCCCCAAGGGCGATAGGTTCTTCATCGTCTCTACCTACGCACTGGTGTTCGTCAGACACCACACACTCGGCGATGTCAGCGAAGACACGCGCGCACTCCTCGACGGGTTTCGCCTGTTTTCAGACCGGGTCACGCTGCAGCGCCACTGAGGCAACGAGCCGCTGATCTGTTTCTTGCTATCTGCCGTTGCAGGGTTCATATAGTGGCTCCACGCAGCACCAGACGCTGCATAGCCGGAGCTCTTGGATGAACACTGAAATCAAGCTTATTGCAGTTCTGGGAGCGGGAACCATGGGGCACGGCATCGCCCATGTGGCGGCTGCGGCTGGCTACGACACTGCGCTGTTCGATCTGAATGAGCAAGCCCTTGACCGAGGCCTCGCGCAGGTACAAACCAACCTGCAAAAGGGGGTCGCGCGCGGCAAGGTAAGCGAGGAAGAGATGGAGGCGGCGCTGGCTCGCCTGGATGGTCACACCGATCTGGCTCTCGCCGTTGGGGAGGCCGACCTCGTCATCGAGGCGGTGCCCGAGATAATGAGCCTCAAGAAGCAGATCTTCGCAGACCTGAGCAACCTGGCACCCGAACACGCAATCCTCGCGTCCAACACCAGCTCGCTGAGCCTCAGCGAGATCGCTGCCGCAGCGGCACGACCCTCACAGGTCATCGGCATGCACTTCTTCAACCCCGCCCACATCCTGCGTCTTCTAGAGATTGTAATGGCCGAACAGAGCGCTGATTCCACCCTTGCCACGGTGCGCACCGTCGGTGAGCGT
>CAZEIY010000087.1:2199-12938 GCA_964512375.1 uncultured Rickettsiales bacterium
TCACCGGGCTTCGCCAGCAGCCGCCTGGGACTGTGCCTGGGCCTCGAAGCCATCCGCATGGTGGAGCAGGGAGTAGCCAGCGCAGAGGACATCGACAAGGCCATGGTGCACGGCTACAAGCACCCAATGGGCCCCCTGAAATTGACCGACCTGGTGGGTCTGGACGTGCGCCTCAAGATCGCCGAATACCTGCACCAGGAACTGGGCTCAGAGAGCTTCAAGCCGCCACAGTTGATGCGCGATATGGTCGAAGCGGGCAAGCTCGGCAAGAAGAGCGGCCAGGGCTTCTACTCCTGGAACTGAGCACTCGGCACCACCACACTGCCGCGTCGATCGACGCCGACCCAATCATCGCGAGTAGGCACCCAACCGCGCTCGGTCAGCAAGACGTCGAGCCGGTCGAGGACAGCATCGAGACTGTGCTTGGACGTGTCCACCTGGATGTCCGCTTTCCCGTAGAGCGGAGATCGGGCCGCAAGAAGCGCCCGCAACTCAGCCATGGCGTTCTCGCGATCCTGCATGGGGCGGTGGTCGCCCTGGTCGATCACCCTTTGCATGTGATCTGACGGCTCGGCCTTGAGCCATATCGTCGTACACGCACGTAGCAGCTGTCGATAGACCGTACCGCTCGAGACGATTCCCCCAGAGAGGGCAACGACAACGGCTGCCTCGGCATCAAGGAGACCGTTGATACAACGTTGCTCCAGGCGTCGGTAGTAGGACTCACCGTGAAGTTCGAAGATCTCGGTGAGGCTGAGACCCGCCTCGGACTCGATCAGTCCATCCAGTTCGACGAACTGCATGCCAAAATGAGCAGCGAGCAACGGCCCCACCGTGCTCTTACCGCTGCCACGCAAGCCGATGAGCGCGATGGCACCAGGCCGGGGCTCGCTCTCCACGGCGAGGAGATCCGGCAGGAAGAGATCTAGGGCCTCTGCGACCGCTGCCAGCCGTCCAATGGCGATGTTTGCCTCACCCTTCTCTAGCTGAGAGTAGAAGCGCAGGCTGAGACCGGCACGTAGAGCTACTTCCCGAGCCGTCTCGCCCCGTTCGTGGCGAGTTGACCTGACCCGTTTTGCCAGCATCTTCAGTAGCTTTTTCGTCTTCCTGTCCAACATGATGTGCATTATAATACTCTTGATATTTCAGGGAAGCATTATTTTGCATTATGAGGTTGATCATAACGTCCCTTCCCGTTAGTGTTCGAGCTATGGAAAAAGACATTTCGAGTCCACCGGCAACCTTCTCGTTCCAAACCCATCCCTCGCGCTACAAGCACCTCAGGCTGAGCGTTGATGGGGCGGTGGCGACAATCACCTTCGACATCCAGGAAGATGAAGGCCTACGCGACAACTACACCCTGAAGCTGAACTCCTACGACCTGAGCGTCGATATAGAACTCGCCGATGCGGTCCAGCGCCTGCGCTTCGAGTACCCCGAGGTCAGCGCGGTAGTGGTCACCTCGGCGCTCGATGGCATGTTCAGTTCCGGCGCCAACATCTTCATGCTCGGCGGCAGTACTCACGCCTTCAAGGTGAACTTCTGCAAGTACACCAACGAGACACGCCTCTACATCGAAGATGCTACTGAGAACAGCGGCCAGACCTACATCGCGGCCCTGAACGGCACCGCATCGGGTGGTGGCTACGAGCTCCCCCTCGCCTGCGCCGACATCTGCCTGGTCGACGACCGTCGCTCAGCAGTAGCTCTCCCCGAGGTCCCGTTTCTGGGCGTACTTCCCGGCACGGGTGGACTGACCCGGGTAGTAGACAAGCGCATGGTGCGGCGCGACCTCGCCGACATCTTCTCGACCCTCGCCGAAGGCATCAAGGGTAAGCGAGCAGTCAAGTGGGGTCTGGTCGATGCCGTCTTCCCATCGTCGGTCTTCATGGACAAGGTCTACGAACGTGCAGCCGGTATCGCCGATGGTGGACACAGCGACCGCAAGGGCGTCCCACTATCCAACATCGAACCTGAGATTGACGACGACGGCATCCGCTACGAGCACGTGAGCCTCAGCTTCGGACCCGTCGAGCGCACAGCCACCCTGACCGTGACGGTACCGGACTCCGTACCAGCCATTCCCGCCGACCCATCCACCCTGGGTGATCGCTGGTGGGCTCTCAAGGCCTTTCGCGAGCTCGACGATATGCTCCTGCGACTGCGCTTCCACTATCCCGAGATTGGTCTGCTGCTTCTACACACCCGCGGGAACTCCGACATCATTGTCGAGTTGGACGCGCAGCTGGTAGCTCACAGTGAGCACTGGTTCGTGCGTGAAGTCCTCTTGCACATGAAGCGCGTCCTCAAGCGTCTCGACGTGAGCGCCAAGAGTATCTTTGCGCTCATGGACGAAGGCTCCTGCTTCAGCGGCAGCCTGTTTGAGTTGACCCTGTCTGCCGACCGCAGCTACATGCTCGAAGAGGACGGCGTGGACTTCACGCTCAGCGACCTCAACTTCGGTACGCTGGGCATGGGCAACGGCCTGACGCGGCTCCAAACCCGATTCCTCGCCGACCCCAGCCACGCAGCTTCTCTGCAAACGAATCGTGACGCACTCGATGCCGAAGAAGCTGAAGAACTCGGCCTCGTGACTGCAGCCTTCGATGACATCGACTGGGAAGATGAGATCCGCCTGGCGGTGGAAGAGCGGGCCAGCATGTCGCCAGATGCACTCACGGGCATGGAGGCCAACCTCCGCTTCGCTGGCCCCGAGACCCTTGAGACCAAGATCTTTGGCCGCCTGTCAGCCTGGCAGAACTGGATTTTCCAGCGCCCCAATGCCGTCGGCAAGAAGGGCGCACTTACCTTGTACGGTCAGCCGGAAAGCGCCATATTCGACTTTCGGAGGACCTGATGGGCAACGTTGCTCTCGACGACAAGATCCCCAACAACGTCAACCTCTCAGGGGACCGCAAGCTGCAAAAGGCGCTGGAATCCTGGCAGCCCAACTTCATCGACTGGTGGATGGATATGGGCCCTGAGGGCTTCCAGCAGGACCAGATCTACCTGCGCACAGCCGTATCGGTGGAGCGAGGTGGCTGGGCCCACTTCGACTACGTGAAGATGCCCGAGTACCGCTGGGGCATCTTCCTTACCCCCCCCGAGGATGGACGAACTATTCCCTTTGGTGATGAGATGGGAAGACCCGTCTGGGACAAGGTCCCGGGTGATGCGCGCAAGGAGCTGCGCCGGATCATCGTCACCCAGGGCGACACTGAGCCAGCGTCAGTAGAGCAGCAGCGTCTGCTGGGCAAGACCGCGCCCAGCTTGTATGACCTGCGCAACCTCTTCCAGGTAAATGTCGAGGAAGGGCGCCACCTGTGGGCCATGGTCTATCTCCTGCACAGCTTTTTTGGCCGAGATGGCCGTGAAGAAGCCGAGGACATGCTCATCCGACGATCCGGTGATGTCGACTCGCCGCGCATACTCGGCGCCTTCAACAAGCCCATTGAAGACTGGTTAGCATTCTTCTGCTTCACGATGTTCACCGACCGGGACGGTAAGTACCAATTGGCTGCACTGGCTGAGAGTGGATTCGACGCCCTGGCTCGAACCTCCCAGTTCATGCTGACCGAAGAAGCGCACCATCTCTTTGTCGGAGAGACCGGCCTAAGGCGAGTGGTTCAGCGCACTGCAGAGTTGATGAAGAGCGGCGCAGACGTGCGCGAGCAGGGAGCAATCCCCCTCGACATCCTGCAGAAATACATCAACGAGTGGTACACCGCCTCGCTCGATCTGTTCGGCGCAGAAGACAGCTCGAATGCAGCCAGCTACTTCGCGCGTGGACTCAAGGGCCGATTCAAGGAGAGCAGCAACCGATACGAGGACCACGTCGCGCTCGAGAGCTACTACACGATGCAGCGTCCCGAGGCCGGTCGTATCGTCAATGAAGACGTCCCCTTGCGGCGAGCCATGAACCTTGTGCTGCGCGACGCCTACGTAGAGGACTGTCATCGCGCACTCGACAAGTGGAACAAGACCCTCAGCGAGTACGACATTGAGTTCAGGCTGAGCCTCCCCAGCGACCGCTTCAACAGGCAGCAGGGACTCTTCACCGGCTTGCCCTATGACCCCACCGGTGAGTTACTTACCCAGGAAGCCTACGACGCCATTCGCGATGAGCTGCTTCCTTCCCAGGCTGACTATGAGTACGTGCAGTCCTGCATGGTCTGCGTGACTGAGCCCGGCAAGTTCGCCAACTGGGTCGCGCCTCCACGCAAGGGCATCAACAGCCAACCTATGGACTTCCTCTACGCGAAGTTCGACGACCACGTACGCAACTGAGCCCTTCCATGCCACGCACCTACTGGGATGACCTGCAGCTACCCCAGCTGCTTACGCTCCAAGATGGCTTCGAAGCTAGCGAGAGTGACCTGCTGCCCGGTGAACTGCACTTCATCCTCGAGCTGATCTCGCTGCGGATGGATCCCGAGGCGTGAGCAGCTTGTCACAAGCGGCGCTGGGACTCACCGGGCGACACGCACTGATCTGCGGTGCGAGCGCAGGGATTGGGCATTCCACAGCTCTTGCCGTTGCCGCTCACGGAGCTCACGTCACCGCCCTGGCCCGCTCCGAAGATGCGCTGCGGGATCTGGTCACTGAGATCACCTCAGCCGGTGGATCTGCTGACTTTCTTGTGGCTGATCTCGACGACCGTGAGCTGCTCTGTGACGCTGTCTCTGCGCACCTCTCAGAACGGGGCCCGATTCATATCCTGGTAAACAACTCAGGGGGACCTCCATCCGGCCCGCTCCTAGGCGCCAACGAGGCCGACTTCATTCGGCCCTTTGGGCGCCACGTGCTCGCCTCACACCTCCTCACGCAGTTGTTACTCCCGGGCATGTGCGAGGCCGGCTTCGGCCGCATCATCAACGTCATCTCCACCTCGGTACGAGAACCTATCCCGGGGCTCGGCGTGAGCAACACGATTCGAGGCGCGATGGCGTCCTGGGCTAAATCCATGAGCCGAGAGCTACCTCCTGGCGTGACCATCAACAACGTGCTCCCGGGCTTCACTGACACGGAGCGTTTGACTGTTCTCGGCGAAGCAGTGGCTCAGCGCGAGGGCATCAGTCTTGGGCAGGTCCAGGAGCGGTGGCTAGCCGATGTACCAGAAGCGCGGCTGGCCAGACCCACTGAGATCGCGTCAACGATCGCATTCCTCGCCTCACCGGCTGGCGCCTTTATCCGAGGCACAAGCATTCCCGTCGATGGCGGGCGACTTCGTAGTATCTGACCTGGAGTGACCTTGGATTTCGACGTCTTCTTCTCGATCAGCCAGACACCGGTCGATGGTCACACGCCATCCGAGGCGCAGATGTTTCGCAACTTCTTCGCCCAGCTCGAGGCAGCAGACGAGCTAGGCTTCGGAACTGGCTGGATCGCAGAGGCGCACCTCAGCACCGAGGTGCAAAAGCGCAACAAGCGCCCCGTCGTGCCCCACTGGCAAGGAGAGGTCGGCCTGAACGCAGACATCTTCCAGCTTGCCCACAAGGCCTTCGCCCGCACCAGGAACATCGAAATTGGCTCAGCGGTAATGAATATCCTGTGCAACGGCGGACCGATAGCCGCTGCCGAAAAGATCGCGGTGTTCTGTACCCTTCATGGGCTCGACCCCGAAGAGAAGAGGCGACTCAATGTCGGCTTTGCTGGAGGACGATTCGAGTTCATGAACAGACCCTTCGGCATCGACGCCCGGGACCCGGTCGAGCGGGCTGCCTGGCCCGCTCTCAAAGGTCAGGTGTTCCGTGAAGCAGCAGAGATCTTCTGCCGGCTCTTAAATGGAGAGACACTCAACTCCTCACAGGTGCGTGAGACGCGACTCACGCGAGCAAACTTCCGCTCCGATGAAGACTGGAAACGCGTACAGGAAGCCCACGGGAGCGCCGACGAGAGCATCTTAATAGCCCCCCGCTTTGTCTTCGAAGACCTCAAGATCGTTCCCGAAGCCTGGCGCCGAGACCTGCTGCAGCTCATCATCGGAAGTCACGACCCGGCCATCCAGGAAGAGGTCAACCGGCACCTTCCAGTGCAGGTGTTCAACCTCTCCATCACACAACCGGACAAGATTGAGGAGTGTCATGACCGAATGAAGGCTGCCTATCATGAAGACGGCGGGCCCTGGCAGCGCAGCTACATGCCGCGCACGACCTTCGTGTTTCTTAATGATCAGCCAGGGCTCAGTCCGGCCGAACAGAGGGCGGCAGCCCACGAGGAGGCCCGCTCAGCTCTCGGTGCCTACTGGACAGCCCTCGAGGGCACCCTCGACCCGGCCAAGGTTGAGCGAGCAGCTAGCAATGCCCTCATCGGAAACACCCAAGATATCGCCGACCAGGCTCGGCAGCGCTTCCATCCCGACGACCGCTTGATGCTGTGGTTTGACTTCTTCAATCACGACTGCAATCGCGTTATCTCCAACATGGAGGCCTTTATGATGAAGGTAGCGCCACAGCTTCGAGGCAAGCAGTGACAAGCCTGCGCGGACCATCATCGGTATCCGGCAACCGGCCAGGCTCCAAGATCTACCCCAGCAGCTCACTGGGTGAGTCGGTCGGGGGCATCGAGCTCGGCGTGCTCGGCATCGAGCTACGGAACCCCTCTCCCCGGCACCGACAGAAGGCCTTTCTCGAGCAGTACGTAGAGAGCATGGATTCGAACTCATGATCACCGTAAGGAACTACATTGGCGGCGCCTTCGTTGCAGCTGGGAGTGGAGAAGTCCTCGATGATCTCTGTCCTGCGGACGGCTCGGTGATCGCTAGCATCCCCCGTTCTGCTGCGTCCGACGTTGACGCCGCCGCTGCCGCTGCTACTGCTGCGCTCCATGGCCCATGGTCCGAGAGCACTGTCGAGGACCGAGCGCGCCTGCTTGAGTCCATCGCAAATGCCATCGAAGCTAGGTTGGATGAGTTCGCCTCACTGGAATCCCGTGACCAGGGCAAGCCTGTGAGCCTCGCTCGTGCAGTAGACATCCCACGCGCCATCGCCAACTTCCGCTTCTTTGCCGGTGCGATCCGCCACGACCACACCGACTTCCACCCCATGTCGGGTGCGCTCAACTACACGCTTCGTAGGCCAGTGGGTGTGATGGGCCTCATCACGCCCTGGAACCTTCCTCTGTACCTGCTTACCTGGAAGGTCGCCCCCGCGCTGGCCATGGGGAACACCATTGTCGCCAAACCGAGCGAGCTCACGCCGCTCACGGCCAATGCCCTCGCGCAGGTGTTCGACGAGATCGAAGCCCCCAAGGGTATCTTCAACCTGATCCATGGGCTGGGTGCCGAGGCGGGTAGCTCCATCGTCGCACACCCTGGCATCAAGGGAATCTCCTTCACCGGTGGCACCGCAACAGGGGCCCTCGTTGCTGCCAGTGCAGCACCCATGTTCAAGAAGCTAAGCCTCGAGTTAGGTGGCAAGAACCCAACGATCATCTTTGCCGATTGTGACTTTGATGCAGCAGTCGAGGGTGCCGCCCGTGCCGGCTTCGCTAACCAGGGAGAGATATGCCTGTGTGGATCGCGAATTCTGGTTGAACGTTCCATCCACGACCGGTTTCTCGCTGCCCTCACTGAGCGAGTGTCAGCGATGACGATTGGCGACCCTTCACGTGCGGACACTCAGGTAGGCGCGCTGGTCTCCGCCAGCCATCGGGACAAAGTGGAGAGCTACGTCCGGCTTGGCGCGGAGGAAGGCGGAACGATCGAGTGCGGCGGCCAGAGGCCCGATCTTGGGGAACAATTTAGCGGTGGCTACTACCTTGAGCCCACCGTGATTTCCGGCCTCACGTCTACCTGTCGCACGGCCACCGAGGAGATCTTCGGACCAGTCGTAACGGTTCATCCTTTCGACACCGAGGACGAGGCGATGGCGATGGCAAACGGCGTTCGCTATGGCCTGGCTGCCTCTCTATGGACGACCAACTTGAGCCGTGCGCACCGTCTCGCTGAGGAACTCGAGTCGGGCATGGTCTGGGTAAACACCTGGCTGCTCCGCGACCTGAGAGTACCCTTCGGTGGTATGAAGGACTCTGGAGTGGGCCGTGAGGGTGGCCGCTACTCTCTGGAGTTCTTCAGCGAGTCCCGAAACATCTGCATCAAGCTGTGAGGAGCACGAAATGACGACGAAAGGTGAGACCGTCGCGGGGATTCTCGCACCGCATCCACCGCATCTGGTCTACGCAGAGAGCCCCGCGCAGATCGAGCCAAGAGCAGAGTGCGGCTGGGAGAACCTACGCTGGGGATACGAGCGCATGCGTCGCGAGATAGATGCGCTGGACTATGACGTCATCGTCGCCCTATCGCCCCGCTGGCAGACCTATATCGGCACTCACATCCTGGGAGAGTTGAGGGCGGCGTGAGCGAACACTCACGGCTCATCGACATCAGCCCCCCGGTGAGCCCTGATCTCGCCGTCTGGCCTGGTGACGTCCCGTATAGCCATGACGTCGCAATGAGCTGGTCAAAGGGCGACCACCTCACGCTCTCGGCCATCAACGCGACTGTTCACCTCGGTGCTCACGTAGACGGACCCAACCACTACGACCCCAGCGGCGTCGCGATCGACCAGCGCCCCCTGAGCCTGTACTACGGACTCGCTCAGGTCATTGAGGTTGATGTCTCAGCCGGCGCGCGCATCCTCCCCGAGGACGTCACGGTCGCCATCGAGGCGACAAGAGTCCTGTTCCGCACGAAAACCTATCCCGATCCCAACCACTTCAACCGCGACTTTGCCAGCCTGTCACCGCAACTGGTCGATTGGCTCGCAGAGCGCGGTGTCCGACTTGTCGGTATCGACACCCCCTCTATAGACCTCTGCGACGACAAAGAGCTGCTCTCGCACAGCCGGGTCGCTGCTCATGACATGGCCATCCTCGAAGGGATTGTGCTGAGCGAGGTAGAGCCCGGAACCTATACGCTGATCGCCCTGCCGCTTGCCCTGGCTGGCGCCGACGCCTCGCCCGTACGGGCGGTGCTCATCGACAGCGAGTGACCTGCTGACTCAGCCCAGCAGTAGCTTCTCAAGAAGCGGCTTCGAGCCCTGCACTGCTGTTCGCTGCATATAGAGGCTGAGCCCACGTAGACCACCGAGTTCCTCACCACCGCCAGCGCGCCCGGGACCGCCGTGCACCAGGGACGGCAGTACACTTCCCGGGCCAGGAGAGTGATCAGCGACACGCTCGTTTCCGATCGTGAGGCGGCCGTGATACGGGGCGATTCCCATGATCATCTTCTTAACGAAGCTCTTCTTGTCGGAATAGACCGATGAGACCAGACCACCCTGGGCTCGTCCGATCCACGAGCAGAGCTCATCGACATCGTCGCCATAGGGCATCAGAGTGACCACGGGTCCGAAGACCTCCAGGGAGTGAACCGCATCAGCGGCGCCCGGATCACGAGCACAGAGCACCGTCGGCGAGAGAAAGTAGCCGGTGTCATCGGCCACATCGACCAGGTCGCCACGGGAGCCACCAAATACCACCTCGGCGCAGGTCTTGAGCTTCTCAATCCCGGCGAGCCCATCACGCAATTGCGAGGCGGTCGAGAGAGGCCCAATGCGCACACCCTTGCTGTTCGGATTGCCGGTCTTCATGGCACCGAGTTGCGCACAGAGGTCTTCCTGCACCACATCGAGCAGGTCAGCGGGCACGAAGACCCGACGAATTGCCGTGCACTTCTGGCCGGCCTTCTGGGTCATGTCCTTGACCAATTCACGCAAGAACATGTCGTAGGTCTCTGACTCCCGCTCAGCATCCGGTCCAAGAATCGCGCTGTTGAGACTGTCCGCCTCGATGTTCACGCGAACCGAGTTCTTGATGATGTTGTCCTTGCTGCGCAGGAGAGCCCCCGTGTCTGCCGAGCCGGTAAAGGCGAGCACATCCTGGAAGCCCATGTGGTCCACCAGATCTCCGCAGGGACCGGCGATGAAAGACAACGCACCGGCCGGAAGGAGTCCCGAGTCCACGGCGATTTCCGCCAGGGCTGCGGCCAACGGAGCCGTGCTGGTGGCCGGCTTAACGATGGTTGGCATGCCCGCCAAGAAAGAGACAGCGAGCTTCTCGCCCATGCCCCAGGCAGGGAAATTGAAGGCGTTGATGTGGACGGCCGCGCCGAGACGAGGCACGAGCACATGCTGCCCCACGTAGCGCGGCGCCCTCGTAAGCTGCACCATCTCGCCATCCGCGAGGAAGGTGCGAGCGCCAAGCTTCTTGCCCAGCGATGCGTAGAAGGCCAGCGTTCCCGTAGCACCGTCGACATCGAACTTGGCGTCCGAGCGGGTGTTGCCCCCACTGTCCGTGCTGAGCTGCAGCAGATCGTCGCGATGGGCGTGCCAGGCCTTAGCCAGGGCGCCGAGCATCTCGCCGCGCTCCTCGAAGGTCATGGCGCGTAGCGTTGCTCCACCACTTCGGGCGTAGTCGAGCGCCGCGGCGAAGTCGATGCCGTCGGTAGACGTCTCGGCGATGACCTCTTCGGTCGTTGGGTTGTAGAGGGGACGGGGAGTGCCGCTTCCGCTGACCCACTTCCCGCCGACATAACTCTTGAGTTGCTTGATGGCTGCCATGACGCGGGATTGTACTGAAATTGGGCGGCCTGACCAGCGCAAGGCCCCCGACCGGTGCAGACAAGAAGCAATGAGAGTTGCTCCCCTGCAATCACCGCACGGGAACTGGTCGGAACTAGGGCGTAATCGACTGGCCCCAGTTGGGATCGGCACCGTCGTCCACTGCACCCGCTCCCCAAC
>CAZEIY010000088.1:0-12707 GCA_964512375.1 uncultured Rickettsiales bacterium
CACCGCCGACACCTCCGATCCGGGCGCCACGCCCCTGGAGGAGGGCTTCGCCGATCCCGACGGGGACGGAATACCCAACTTCCTCGACACCAACAGCGACGGGGAGAACAGCAACGACACGTTGGACTACTGCGACGGAGCCGGCAACTGCCCGGGTGACCTCGATGGCGACAACATCCCCGACGATCCGGACACCGACGACTTCGACGGCCCCAATTCGGACAGTGACTGCGACGGAGTTCCCAACAGCGTCGAGCTGGACTACGGCAGCGACCCCAACGACCCCGACAGCGACGGGGACGGCGTCCCCGACGGCGTCGAGTGGGCCCCCCAGCCCTGCGACTACTGTGACCCCACGAGCAACTGCGGCTGCTCCATCTCACTCAACCAGTGCAATGTCGCGCCCATGGACAGCGACGGATCAGGTCTGGCGGACGTCTTTGATGACGACGACGATGATGACGGTATCCCGACAGCCGATGAGAACTCAGTGGTGTGTGACGGGCCAGTTCCCAACGAAGATGACTGCGACGACGACGGCATCCTGAACTCCCTCGACCTCGACAGCGATGGCGACGGCATTCTCGATGCGGATGAGGGCTTTGGGGACTCCGACGGGGACGGAATCCCCAATTCCGTGGACCTCGACAGCGACGGCAACGGCATCCCCGATGAGGACGAGGACCCCACCGCCGACTCGGACAACGACGGCACCCCCGACTTTCTCGACCCCGACGACAACGACGGTCCTAACGCGGACTACGACGGTGACGGTCTGAGCAACGCTGATGAGGACGCTGCAGGTACCGACCCGGCCGATGCAGATAGCGATGGCGATGGCATCCCCGACGGCGAAGACGGCACCGGTGATGCCGACGGTGACGGCATCATCAACGCCCTGGATCTGGACAGTGACGGCGATGGGCTCAGCGACGAAGTCGAGGGCACCAGTGACAGCGATGGCGACGGCATTCCCGCGTTCCTCGACACCGACAGCGACGGCGACGGCACGCCGGACAGTGAGGAAGACCAGGATGCTGATGGGCTCAGCGACGCCGTCGAGCAGGGTGTAGGTAGCGACCCGCAAGACACGGACAGCGATGGCGACGGCATCCCCGACGGCACCGAGGGCATCGGTGACAGCGATGGCGACGGTATCCCCGACCTGCTCGATCCGGACAGTGACAACGACGGCATTCCCGACGCGATCGAAGGTGACGGAGACGGTGACGGAGACGGCATCCCCAACTACGTCGACCCGGACTCCGACAATGACGGTGTGCCCGACTCTCAGGAGGACCCCAACGCCGACTCGGACAATGACGGTGTGCCCGACCCCTTCGACCCCGACGACGAAGATGGCCCTGACGCGGACTACGACGGTGATGGACTGAGCAACGGTGATGAGGTCATCGCCGGGAGTGACCCCTTTGACACCGACAGTGATGGCGATGGCATCGGCGATGCCATCGAAGGCCTTGGCGACAGTGACGGCGACGGCGAGGTCGATGCCGTCGATGAAGACAGCGACGGCGACGGCATCAGCGACCAGATCGAGACCGACGCCGATGCGGATGGGGACGGCATACCCAACTACCTCGACCTCGATAGCGATGGCGACGGCGCTCTCGACGCCGATGAAGGCACAGGCGATGTCGACGATGACGGCATCCCAAACTACCTCGACTCGGACGACGGCAACGGCCCCATCGACAGCGACGACGATGGCCTCACTGACATCGAAGAGGCCGCGCTCGGCACGGACCCGAACGACGCCGACAGCGACGATGATGGGCTCCTCGACGGACAGGAAGGCAGCGAGGACAGCGACGGCGACGGGCTCATCGACCCTCTCGATCGTGACGACGACGGGGACGGCATCCTGACCGGCTTCGAGATCAACTTTGAGCGGGACTTCGATGGCGATGGAACCCCCAACCACCTGGATCTCGACAGCGATCAGGACTCCATTCCTGACGAAGAAGAAGGACTAAGCGACGAAGATGGTGATGGCATGCCGAACTTCCTCGATCGGGACGCCGACGGGGATGGAACCGAAGACATCGATGAAGGCACCGGCGACATCGACGGGGACGGCATACCCAACTACCTCGACAGCGATGACGAAGATGGTCCTGCAGGCGATCCAGACGGCGACGGACTGACCAACGAGGAAGAGCTCCGCTGGCGCACCGACCCGCTCGACTCAGACACGGACGACGATGGGGTCAGCGACGGGGATGAGGTCACGGCTGGCACGGACCCCCGCTCCGGCTGTGCCTGCTCCCTGAGTTCGACGACGAGTTCACAGCCCGCCTCTCTGGCTCTGCTCGCCTTGTTGCTGGGCCTTGTGGTTCGTCGCCGCAGACCGTAGGTCTCCCCGTGCGCGCCATCACAATCCGCCGGAGCGGTCCCCCCTCGGTCCTCGAAGTCACCGAGCACCCAGACCCGGCCCCTGCAGCCGGAGAGGTGAGAATCCGCGTTGCCGCCGCCGGCCTGAACTTTGCCGAGATCGCCGCACGCCAGGGCCTGTATCCCGATGCCCCACCACCACCCTGCGTAGTGGGCTACGAGGTCGCCGGCATCATCGACGCTGTAGGCAATGGGGTCTCTGAATTCGAGCAGGGTCAGAGAGTGGCCGCACTCACACCCTTTGGCGGGCATTGCAGCTCGCTGGCACTCTCTACCGACCTGGTGTTCCCGATTCCCGACTCCATGAGCTTTGCTGAGGCCGCCGCCATTCCCGTCAACTACCTGACCGCACACCACATGCTGTTCTACGTGGGCCGCACTCACCCCGGCAGCAAGGTCCTGGTGCACATGGCGGCAGGCGGCGTCGGGACCGCTGTACTTCAGTTGCTGCAGACCGTAGATCACGTCTGCTCGTTCGGAACCGCATCGGCGTCCAAGCACGACTACCTGCGTGGACTCGGCTGCACACACCCCATCGACTATCGACGGCTCGACTACACGCAGGAGGTGCGGCGAATCCTGGGCAGTGACTCTGGCCTGGACCTGGTCCTCGACCCACTGGGGGGGCGTGACTGGAAGCGCTCCTGGCAGCTGCTCGCACCGACAGGGCGTATGGTCGCCTTCGGCTTCGCGAACATGATCGGTGGCCAGCGACGCTCGCTCCTACGGGTAGCAAAGGGCCTACTTGAAGTCCCCCGCTTCAGCCCCATGGCAGCGATGAACGAGAACCGCACTATGCAGGGCGTCAACATGGGCAAGCTCTGGGAACTGAGAGCCGTGCTGCGCTCTCAGATGGAGCATATCCTCGAGCTGTTCGCGCTTGGCGTAGTGCGCCCGAGAATCCACGCAGAAGTACCGTTCTCACGCGTTCAGGAAGCACACGCCATGCTCGAGAATCGAGAGAACCTTGGAAAGGTCGTACTCATCCCGGACTGAGCAACTCGGGACGAGGGCTGCTACCTTCGATTTGTGGACAACCAGCGATCCAAGAGCCCTCTTTTCTGGTGTCTGTCTCTGGCAGCGCTGGCGGGTGCCTACCGGCTATGGCTCTCGTCGATCTTCTGGGGTCATGAAGAAGAAGACTGGGCGAACCTCATCCACTCCTCACGGATCGCGCACGCCCTCCGCTCGGGCACCGCTTTCGGTGGCAACTTTGCCGAACTCATCGACCTCGAACACATGCCCCTGTTCACCTGGCTGTGTGGGCTGGCCACTGCTGTTCATGGGGATGCGCACTCCTCGGCCGAGGCCATCACTATCTTCATGGGAGCAGCCAGCGTCGGACTCGTCACCTGGATCGGCTGGCGCTGGTTCTCCCCCCTCGCCGGCCTCGTCGCGGGACTGCTACTCACCTTTCAGGCCGAAGCGGCCTTGTACGCATCCTCTCCGCTACGAGAGTCGACCTACGCGGCCCTCATGCTCGCGGGAGTGGCTCTGATCGGAGAGAGGCGAACAGTGGCAGCCGCGATGTTCCTCGCCCTGGCCTTTCTCTGTCGCTTCAATATCGCCTTCTCGCTGCTTCCCGCGCTCATTCTCTGGGGCCTCTGGGAGGCTCGCCAGAAGGAAAGCGAAGCACGAGCCAGCAGTGCATGGGGCCCAATGCTCAGCGCCGCTCTCGTGCTCGCCGTAGTCATTGCCTGGGCCATCTACTACCGCATCCACTCCGACGACGGACAGTGGCAATTCTGGGCAGGAGTGATGGATAAGAACGCAGGAAATGCGGTCACTGACCTCTTTCCCATGGAACGCTTCGACGCCATCGCACTAGCCTTCTTCGGACTCTTTGGATCGGTTCTCCCTAGCCACTTCGGCTGGTTGGCGAGTGCCCTCGCGCTGCTCGCCATCCTCTGCTTTGGCATGCTGCGGCGTCGCGAGGACGAAGCCGGACGATGGCTACTTGCAGCGAGCCTCTCCACTCTCTTCCTCCTGGCGGTCACTGCCCTGGTCAGCGCCTATCCTCCAGATCACAACCTCTACTGGAAGTGGCTGTGTCCGTCAGTGCCCTACCTGGCACTCTTCGCGGGCCACGGAGCCGCGTCCCTCACCGAGATGCTGCGCCTCCACTTCCCACGAAACAACACCCCCATCGTGGCGGCAGCCCTGATCTTTGTCGCCTCCACCGGCTGGGACTACGTTGACCAGACCAGCATGCAGGTGGAGTTGAGCGAAGAGTACGCCGGCAACCAGGTCCGACTCGCGCGCTGGGTCGAACAGCACTGGCCCGAAGGCAGCTCTGTGCTCTGCGCACACGGCGAGATTGCGCACCTCTACCTGGCAGGACGACCTTCCGGTCCACGCGCCCTGGACTGGCTCCAGCACGCCCCGCGCGATAGTCCAGAGGCCTTGGGCGAGTGGCTCCGGGCCAACCAGGTGGCGCTCGTCCTGTGGTTCCACGAGGAGTGGACGGGCTCCAAGGAGGTGGCGGGCTTCCTCGCTGAGGGACGCGCCATGCAGCTCAGCGAGGAGGTGAAAGTAGAGCCCATAGGCCGCCTGGACCGGGTGGATGGGGCAGGCTTCACAGCGTTCCAGGTGCGCACCAAAGACCCTGACTTCACCGCCGAAGTGCCCGCACCGACGCTTCGCTCCGCAAGAGCTCACTCCCAATGAGTCTCACTCCCCTGGCGAAGCTACGTAGTGCGACAGGAGCTGCCACGGTCTGCGGAGCAATCGCCCTCCTGTACCGAGCCTGGCTGAGTCGACGCTACTTCGGCGCCGAAGAAGAAGACTGGGGCAACCTGGGCATCACATTCGGCACCCTGCAGTCCGGATTCACATACGTTGAGATGGAACACATGCCCCTCTTCACGGGGCTGGCCGCGGCGGCAACCGCTCTGACCGGCGACGCAGAGCTCGGCGGCGAGATGATCGCCATTCTCAGCGGTGCCATTGGGGTAGCCGCCGTCACCTGGATGGGGTGGCGATGGCTCTCGCCGCTCGCCGGGGTGCTCGCCGGGGTGCTCCTGACCTTCCAGCCAGATTCCGCGCTATACGCCGCGACCCCCCTACGGATCTCCACCTTCACCGCCCTGTCGCTGCTTGCGGTAGCAATGATTGGCGAACGCCGTCACTGGCTCGCTGGGCTCTTCTTATCGCTGGCGTTCCTGTGTCGCTTCGACATTCTACTCACCGTGGTCCCGGCCCTCGGCCTCCTTGTCGGAGTGGATTGGTGGAGGAGTCGAACTCGACCCGAGCTACAGCCTGGTGATGCGATACATCTGGTCCCAGCGCTGCTCCCATTGAGCCTCACCGTGCTGGGCTGGTCCGCCTTCTACAAGATGAAGCTTGGAACATGGGCATTCTGGGGCGGGGTGGCCGAGCGCAACACAGGTGAGTACGGACACCTCGGCCTCACTGAACGCCTTGGTCACGGCCTGGAAACCCTTGGCGGTGTGTTCACCGAGGTCTTGCCACAACATGTCGGCCACGCAGTGCTACCCCTGGCCCTGATTGGGCTGGCACTGACCGTTCGGGGTCGTACTACCCGTCCCAGCGAGGGCCGCTGGCTGAGCCTCTGCGCTGTCCTCGCCGTCGGTTTTTTCGCCGTAACGGTAACCCTGAGCGCCTACCAACCCGACCATAACCTGTACTGGAAGTGGCTCACGTCGCTGGTCCCCTACCTCCTGCTCATGGCCGCCCACGCGACGGTCTGGCTGCTCTCCGCACTGCACACAGGTCCGCTGGCCATGCGGGGCGCACTGGCCATGGTCGTCGGTCTCGGCCTGCTCACCGGGACCGCCCTGGACTGGCGCGGCGAACTGCAGCGTCAGATGCAGCGATCCGACCAGTGGTACGGGACCCAGATCCGATTGATGCGCTGGGTCGAACAGAAGTACCCCACGGATCTGGGTATCGTCGCCGACCTGATTCCATCGACCTTCGTCGCACGCAAAGATCACTCCATGCGTTTCTTCTCGTGGTCACACGAGGAGCTACCCCATGGTAGCCCCGAGCGCTTCGGCACCTGGCTCCTCGACAACGGCATCTCTGTGGTGATCTGGTTCCGCGAGGACTGGGTGGGAGCCACCCGGGCGGCCCCCTACCTGCAGGGAGGCTGGCCAGTCGACGCTGGTCCGGTACGTCTGCTGCCCATCGCCCGCGAAGATGGCTACGGCTTCATCGCATACCAGGTCACTGGTAGCGTGCGCCTGGTTCATCCAGACAGCCCCCCTCCCGCCGACGCCGGAGCCATTCAGAGCCCCCAATGAGAGAACAAGACCCTACCGACGCATCCCCCCTGCTGACCGCCTGGAGCGAAGCGTTGAGCCCCGTGCTGGGGCTGCTTAGCGAGCAGCAGCGCGGACCATTTCGACAGGAACTGCAGCGGTACATGGCCGCCAGCCGCTTTCAACCAAATGATATCCGCGAACACACTGAACGGCTCAAGGAACTTCTGATTCAAGCGGCGCGAGCCGCGAGTCAGCCTGCCGCCATCAGCCTCACTCGTGGCCTTCGCGAACAAAGCGAGATGATCTCCCTGTGCGAGCACCTGCTGGCGAACTGGCGGGATGCCGAGACCACAGCAGCCCCAGCAGCAGGCTGCGCGGGACCTTCTGGGATATCTGGTGAGGTCTTCTTTGGTCCCCGACTGGGAGGACCCGGTCGCCCGGGCGCCAAGAAAAGAGACCATGAGAAGCCTCCGGGCACATCGGAAGACTGAACAGGGAAGACTCGGCGTCAAGGATCTCGCCTCCCCGCTGGATGAGGTCTGGCGGATCACATAAGATCTGTCCCTTCCACCTACACGAATGGAGTGAGATCGTGTTCCGCAGCCTCCTCGTCGACAACTGGTTGAGGTTCTTCTTCAGCCCTGGCCTAGGGGCACTGGGTGGGCTCATCGCCTGGGCGCTCTACAGTGCGTCGGCCGGCATGATCGAGTCTCCCATGCTCTCTGATGCGTCGCAGTTCATGTTCATGGGCTTCGCAATCGCGGTCGCCTGCAATCTGCTCCCGAGCATCCAGGACGGCCAGGGTTTCCTACGAACCTGGCTCACCGGCCTCAAGGCCGGGATTGTCGGCGGCATATTCGGACTACTGGTTGGCCTGCTCATCTACCTGGTCTCTGATCTCGCCGACATGCAGCACTTCCTTCCGCGGCTCATTGCCTGCCTGCTGGTCGGCACGCTGGTGGGGCTGTCTTCCCGCATCACCTCCCTGGACAGGTTTACAGGCCTCGCCACACTCGGTGGCTTCCTCGGCGGCCTGCTCGCAGTGCTGATCTGGTTTGTCCTCGAGATGGCGGCTGGCTCCGTGACATCGGCCTACGTGCCCCTTCTGGTCCCCATGACCCTCGGATTCGGAATCGGCGCCACTACCTATTCCCTGCCTTCTTTCGTATCAGGCGGCAACCTCACCGTGCTCAGCGGCCAGTTCAAAGGGCAAGCCAAAAAGATCCAGTCGGACGACATCCTCATCGGCAACAACAAGCGCCAACTGCAGTGGGTGCTGCCCAAGTGGGAAGGTGTGCAGGACCCACACGCGCGCATCGAGGTAAAGGACGAAGGCAAGGGCTATAAGCACACCATTCGCAACATGTGCTCAAAGAACGTAATCGTGGTGCGTGACGGCAAGAAGAACCGAATCAAGACGAAGCAGACGATGCCGCTGCAGGACGAGGACGTGCTGGTCTTCGCCACAGGCCGAAACTACGTCAAGGTCCGCTACAACCAGAAGACGAGCGAGGAGTAAGTGTCGATGTTCACCGTTCGATTCCCACTCATTGTTCTCGCAATCACCCTGGTCCTACCGACCGGCGCAGTGGCTGGGGATGCCGAGGAAGCTGAGAAGGAGAACTCCTGCGCCTTCCCGACAGAGCTGCTCTGGCACACTGAGGACAGCAAGGAGCCCTTCCGCATGGGTGTGAGTGTTCTCAACGAACACGAACAGCAGATGCCCGGACTCAAAGCAGCCAACTTCAAGGTTTTTGTCGACGACCAGGAAGTCGCGCGCAGCGGCGACAGCTTCCATGTGGCGCAGAGTAAGAACGTGTTTGGCGCGGTGGCCGATGGAGCCAGTTCAGGTGACTCTTCAGCCGCAGCAGCCCCCACTAAGGGCAGCGATGGCGGCGCTTCCAGTGGCCTCGGCGTCGACCCGATGCACTACGACCTCTACCTGTCGATCGATCTCACCGAGTCCATGGCCGACACCATCGAGATCAAGGGACAGAGCAAGGCGCGCAGCAAGATCAACTTCGTCGCCAACCGCATCCATGAGTTGTTCGCCAAAGAGAAACTCTTCGATGGCAATGACAGGGTCTACCTCTCGGGCTTCACCTCGAAGCTGGAAACTGACTTCATGAACGAGACCACTGCCGACCGAAAGGCCCTTGCCAATGGCCTGCGATCCATCCTGAAGTTTACGCCACAGGGAACAGACGCTGCCCTGTACTACGCCATGGACTTCAACCTGAAGACCATCCGTGACCGCGCGGAATTCTACAGCGGCAAGAACGAGCGACGTCAGGCAGTTCTCGTCGTCATCACCGATAGCTTCAATGGCATGGACATGGCTGCGAATCGACGAGTGAGTCGCTGTCGGGACAACGAAAGACTGACCGAAACGGTGCGCGAGGCTGTGCGGGCCACCCACGATGCCACTTCGGGCAACTTCAAGCTGTACATGCTCGCCATCGGTGAGCCTGGCGAGACCAAGCGGTACACCCACGAAGGCAAGCTCAGCAGTCGCTGCAACATCCGCAGCACACAGCAGGAGGTCGTGGACAAGCGGTCGTTCCGAGCGATCACCGCAGACCTCCACAAAGGCAAAGGCGGATTTGTTGGTCACACCGACCCCATTCGCCTGCTTCGCGTCGTGCAGAGCCAGTTTGAGAGCCTACGCAAGGCCTACGAGATCTCGTACTCCCCCCCCGAAGGGATCAGCCGGCCCAAGAAATTCCGGGTTTCCGTCGAGATCAATGACCAGACCTGTAGTGATGAAGTCACTGAGTCCGCCGGCTTCATCCGCAAGGCCAAGGCACAGGGGACGGCTAAGCCCGAAGAGGTCGCCCTCCTCCTCGCGGCCCTGATCTTCCTGTTCTTTTTCATTCCCCGCAGTGTGAGCAACGTGTCTACTGTGATGGCGGGTTCTGGCAGCAGCGGCGCCGCGCCGCCCAGGAAAAAGGGCAAGAAGAAGAAGAAGAAGAGGAAGTAGGTAGGGACCTTGGCAAAAGAGAGCAAAGGACGAGGAGTCGACCGGCTACTCAAGCGTGGTGCATCGCGCAGGTCCGCCATCGGCCTCGACCAGCTGCCACGAGCGGTGCAGCGAGTGGCTGAACGTGAGAGTGGCGTGTCTCTTTCCAACTCCATGAGCAAGGGCAGCGTCAGTGCCCCCCAACCGGCCTCGACTGCCAGCCACCAGGGCGGCCCGGACATGCGCAGCGAGTTGGTACGCAAAGTCGTCGAGATGGCCCAGCTTCAGCGCAGCAGAGACCTGCTGCAGCAGGCACAGAGGGCAAAAGCCCCCGCGAAAGCGAGCGCTGAAGGCGCTGGTGGAACACCTACCCTCGAAGAGTGGTGCGCTGAGATGCAGGCAAGCGGTCTGTCCGATGCCGAAATCGAAGAACACATGGCTCAGCGCCTGCGGGCCGTACGCAACGGCATGCTCGATTTTCAGAACCTCCGGTCGGTAGGGGGCAACTGAGGTGTCAGCGAAGAAGAACCCCATCCTCGAACTCGCCGAGGCTCAGACCTCGGCGAGCTCCGCCCTCCAAGCAGAGATCGGTGACTTTCAGGTGGAACTCAGTGGCGACGGGCGAGGCGGCACCTTGACCCTCACGCCGCCCGAAGGCGAGGCACTCGAGATCACCATCGAGGGAGGCACCTTGAAGCTCCAATACAGCGGCCCCCGCTTGCAGGTATCGGCACCCGATGCGGCCATCGAGTTCGCTGCGCGCAGCATCGATCTCAGCGCTGAAGAGAGCGTCTCCATCCAGGGTGGCCGCGAGGTCGACATTCATTCTGGGGTTGATGTCGAAGTACGGGCTGACCACCATGTCAATCTCTGGGGTCATGACGTCCTAATAGGTGACTGAGTCCTCCTCGGCCACCTCCCGATCGCGGTCCTGCTCGCCACTGCACAAAGCCACGGTTGACGTGGGCTGCTCAGCAACTAGATTGGTGTCTGCCCGTTCACCTTCGGCCATAAGCGGCCGCCCGTGGAAAGACAATGGCCCTCGCTGAGCAACCATCGAGTGAAAGTCGTTTGCTGTCTCGCCTCACGCGCGAGCATGGCACCCCTTCGAGCCGCGTATTGAGCCGACTTGAGCGGCACTCCCAGCCAGGCATCCTTTCCCGCAGCTCGGCCCGCCCCCAGCACAGAGCAGCCGCGCGTCGAAGTGCGGGCTACTCGCCTCAGCAAGGTAGCGGCATGCTCGACCGGCTCGTCGGCCGTGCCGGCCTTCGGCCAGCGCCGAACAACTTTGGCCTTGCGTTGAGTTCGTTGGGAACAGATTTCGTCGTCGCTAGCCCCCCCTGGCTGGCCCGAGCCGAGCAGGTGCCCGCCGGCGAATCTCCGGTCCGACGACGCCGGGCAGCGCGCCCGTCCGCACCAGTCATCGATGGCTGGGGAGCTGTTCAGGGCGTGCCCGGGTCCAGTCCCGTCGCCCGCAGCCGCGCAGGTGCGCTCAGCCGGGCCAGCGGCATCTCGCCTCCCTCACTCGAGGCCCCGCTCTATCCGAGCACGTTCCCTTCCCGCAACGCGCAGCCCGAAATGGGTCTCGGACGCAGCGCAGGCTCCCCCGTACGAGCCTTCGAGCCATCGTCCCCTGCCCCCCAGAGACCACGCTCCTCTTTCGCTGGGCGCCCGCTTTCGCGTACTGTCGCGGCCATCCAAGCCAGCCCGGGTCTGTCAGCCGACTCTGCTTCGAACAGCCACTCTTCCTACGCGAAGTCCGTTCGCGCTCCCCGCGAACTGGGCAGCAGCCGCAACCTCGGGCGTGGCTTCTCGGTTGCGCGCTCAGCAGCACGTCGAGCCTCGGGCGCCGACCTCATCTTCCCCACCGCAGCCCCAACCACACGCGCCTCTCAGGACTTCATCGCTGCAGGCGAAGTACCCGCCGTGCCGGTTGCTGCAGTTCTCTCCCGCCAGTCCAGCGACGGTGCAGCGCAAGCTCCCTCCCCGAGCAGTAGCGTCCCAACTCCTGCCCGACCTTCATCTTCCGACCCTACTGCGACTCCGCTGGCCCGAGCCGCAGCCCGCAGCACCGCTTCTCCTGAATCTGGCTCTTCCAAGCGCCACGGAGCGGGCGCCGCGCGCCGTGCAACCACACTCGCAAGCGCATCCCTGGCACTCACCGAGGCGATGCCGGCACCTGCGCACTTCAACGCCGATCCACAAGGAGTGAGCTCAGCCCGCCCCCTGACCCACCAGACGACGAGTGCCTCCTCTGAGTTGAGCGCTCACAGAAGCAGTACGCCCTCGGTGGCATCGGCGATTGCTGCCGGGCCTTTCCAGCCCCCTTCGCCTACCGCTCGAAGAACAGCCCCCACTGCGGTCACTCGGGCATTTCGGCACCCCTCCCGTCCCTCTGCGGGGGCTCTCGCACATGTCGCAGCGCGTGCGGCCAGCGTCGAGTCCAGCAGTCCCACCAGTGCCCGCGGGCCGCTCGCGCGCAGCTTCGGAAGATCTCTGCCTGCTCCGCCCAGCCGCCAGGCCACACAGTCCCACAGCTTCGAGTTGACCAGCCCGACTGCGCCATCGATCGAAAGCGCAAGCAAGGCCCCTGCCCTGGCTCGCAAGACCTCTACTATCTCTGGCGAAGCCACACCTGTCGGGCTACCAGGCTGGGGCGGCGCTCGGACCGCCACCCGTGCAGAGGCCGCCTCTCCTTCATCCAAGGCGCTGGCCAGACTCAGCGTCAGCTCCACAGTCCCCAGCCCGACCTCAGCCCCTCTGAGTGGCAGCCTGACTGCGCCGTTGGCGGGGAGCCCCGTAGCGAGAACCCTGGCTCGCTACGGCAGCGCTGATAGCACCCGTCCTGGCGGCATTAGCCGCACCCGCTCCCTGACTGCAAGCGCCGAGCTTGGCATGTCGGCTCCGTTGCGACGCGACCTCGCCTCGCCAGCGCCCGAGAACGTCCTCGCCGCACCCGCTCCTCCATCCAGCACCACGAGCGCTGCGGTCAACGAGGCCATCAGCTCCCCGCGTCGACCTGCTTTGTCGGGGACCGCCCTTGCTGCAAGCCCAGCGGCCCGTGCTGCAAGCCCAGCGGCCCGTGCTGCAAGCCCAGCGGCCCGTGCTGC
>CAZEIY010000089.1:0-4625 GCA_964512375.1 uncultured Rickettsiales bacterium
GACAACGGGAACAGTGGTCTTCTCGTGCAGCATCTACGCTATCGCAGTCAGTTGCCGGTTCCTTCTTCTTACGAACGCGTGCTTCGAGCAATGGATGGCATTCACAGCCTCGAGGGGCTGGAGGCCAAGTTGCCGGACGGACCAGGTCGATTGACCTATCGGGACCTCGCTCTTCTGTTGTTCCAATTGTGGGATCGAGGCCTGCTGGACAATGGCGATGAGGTACGTTCCGCCCTCTTCCCACACCACACAGAACGAACTCTTGATCGTGAGACTCGCTGGCGTGGTGTCCGCAATCTGCTGGGCTCGTCTCTGATGGGGCCCGGGATGAGCCGGATGATCACGGGACGAGGAGTCCTCGCGGTGCAGGGTGTGCTCGGAGTTGGCGCTCTCGTTGGACTGGTGAGCGGGCGGCTTGCCTGGCCTGACAACCTGTTCAGGCTGAGTGGTGACTGGATTGTTGGTTTCCTGCTGTTCTACTTCAGTTGCGCGGCATTGCTGTCTCTACGGGGCTTCACTCGCGGCACTATTCTCGCGGCCGAGGGAAGTGGACTGCGCCAGATGGGTCTGCGTCATACCGTCGGAGTGGTCTACTTCGACGTTGATGATCGCGAGATCTATCACCTCGACCCAGATCTGCGGCTGCAGTTTTCTCTCGCTGGCTTGCTGCAGGCGCCAGCGGTCTCTGGTTTTCTGTTTGCTACCGGGCTTGTGTCGGCTGCGCCCTGGGCGGGTAACGTTGCAGCCGTAGGCCTCCTCATTGGATTCTTGAATCTGTGTCCGTTCTTTGCGACCGATGGTTCTCGGCTCGTGGAGCGGTTTTCTGGAGTCTCACGACAGCGTTTTCGAGTCCGCAGCTTCATCAGCAAGGAGTTGGTGCGCGGGCTGGTGACCAGGACGCCGACTTCCCAGGATGCGGGCTGGCGTTTCTCAGCAGTGGCGACTCTCTGGTTCGTGTGGTTTTTCGGTGCGACGGAACTCGTTGTCGGTCTGGTTATCGATCATCTCACGGTGCTTCAATCGGTCGTCCTTGCTGCTGACACGCTGACGACGGCCGTTGTGGCTGGCCTGCTCCTCTCCTATAGCCTGGCTCTGGTGGCGGTGATTCTTCTGGTGCTGGTGCTTGTTTCTTTTGACCTGGTTCGTCAGCTCTTTCACAAGCGCGAGACCGACGCGCCCGATGGTACTCAGGGCGCCTCATCCCTCTCGGATGACGAGCGCCGTCGGCTCATTGTTTCAATTCGTCAACTTACGACTCACGACTCGATACCATCGGACACTCTCGACGATGTGATGTCTGGCGTGAGCCAGAAGAACTTCCGTGCGGGTGCTTGGATCCTTCGAGCTGGCGACGTCGAGCCAACCTACTATTGGGTGCTCTCTGGACGTGTGGAGCTTCGTCAGCCCCTTCCTGAAGGAGAGGATCTGTTGATTGCCAATCTTGGGCCTGGGGAGAGCTTTGGGTGTGGTCTCGATGCGGATAGTGCCGTGGAATACGATGTCAGGGCCTTTGAGGAGACGACCGTACTGGCTCTCGACACTGCGACGTTCCGCGAGGCCATAGACAACGGCGGAGAAGAGGCTGCTGGAGTACGCGCTCTCCTCGAGCGGCTACGCTTTCTTGGAGAGGTCCCGGCGCTGGCATCCCTGGGTCCTTCGGGGCGCCTGGACCTGGCAAGTCGAGCCGAGGATCTCGATGTAGAGGCTGACAAGGAGCTGATTCGTCAGGGAGCTGATGCTGATGCGCTCTACCTGG
The DNA here is from genome assembly GCA_964512375.1 of uncultured Rickettsiales bacterium. Classification (GTDB taxonomy): domain Bacteria; phylum Myxococcota_A; class UBA796; order UBA9615; family UBA9615; genus UBA6601. The sequence continues at coordinate 1,757 of CAZEIY010000089.1, forward strand.
TCCGCAGTGGACGTGTTCGAGTAGATCGGCAAGATGAGTTCGGAGTCACTTCTGAGTTGGCTGAGCTGGGATCTGGAGCTACCTTTGGAGAGATGGGGTTGCTCTTCAAACGTCCGCGCACGGCGACCGTCACCAGCGTCGAAGCGACGCAGTTGGTCAAGGTGCCACGCGAGGTAATTGAAGAGGTGCTGAAACGCTCATTTCATGTGGGTCTGGCGCTGGAAGGCCTGGCTTCAGAACGTGAGGAGAAACTGCGATGAGTGCTCTCGCTCGCCTGGTGCCTCTGGCGATCTCCGCGGGTTTTGTCGCCACAAATGGTGACGAGATCCAGGAACTGATGGATAGTTCCCTCGATCTGACCCGCCAGGTGTCCGCGAAGGCTGAGCTCAACACTATTCGGAAGGCGGTGATTCAAGGCATTGCCATGGATCAGATCGGCTTCGACCTGGACGAGGGCGACAAGTTCGCTGATTTTGTTCGTTCGGAACTGGTCGCTACTGCGGGTGGCGATTCGGCGATGGACCCCTGGGATCAGCTCTACCAGATCCGCCGCAATCGGGATTCCTTCGAGTTGTTCTCTAAGGGACCGGACGATCGTTCCGATACGGATGACGACATCTGGGTCGTCCTGCCGTTGCGCTGAGGAGCGCCTCAGGGCTTGTCGGAGGACGACGCTCTCGGCCCTACGCCGCTCTCGTCGAGCACCCTCAGTACCTCGGCGGCCATGGACGCGTATCCCTTCCAGTGCATGTGGCAGTAGTCCAGGAAGAGGTTTCTTCCGGGGATTCCGTCAGGGCTCGCCTCGTCTGCCGCGCGCTCCAAATCAACCAGATGAACGTGCTCGTTCTCTGCTGCAATTCTTCGAACAGCCTCGTTCAGAGAGGGGCGGGCGCGGTTGCGCGGGATTAACTCGACGTGCTGCTTGAGGAGCTTCCTCGCGCGCTCGACCTCGCCGAGCTGTTGCTGGCTCAAACCCAACCACAGTAGGGCCTCGTCGACCTCGTCGCAGGTCTCTAGTTGGCGGATGGCGCCCTGCCAGTCCTTCTCGTAGTAGCTGCGGATTCCTTCCGTGATACAGGGCCCACGGACCTCCTCGAGGGTGACCAGGGTGTTGTCCCCGACGCGTCCAAGCTCCAACTCGACCATTGCCAATAGCGCGCCCAGAGGAGGTGGCTGGGTGCTCTCCGGCTGCCTCGAACAGACCTGTAGGGGTTCTAGTGCCTCCTCATAGCGACCGTTGTCGAACAGAGCGATGCCTTCGTAGCAGGGGCCGCTGAGATGGGGCCAGTCCCGGCCACTCAGGACGTGGCCGGGCTCGAGGCCGATGTATGAGAGGTTGATCGGCAGGGTGCACAGGAGCAGGGGTATTCCTGACTTGCCGGTGGCGTCGACGATGTCCTCGATGTTCTGTTGGAACTGCTTGCGAATAGCTTCGGTGTCGGGATCTTGTGGTGTGAACCAGGGCCGCTCAGCAGGCTCGCTGTCGGCGAGGAGTTTCTGCAGGAGTCGGTAGCCACCGAGGCGTTGCAGTTGTTCACGTACTCGACTGGGAGCGATCGTGCCCTCGTTGTTTCCGCTGCAGACGAACAGCGCATCTGGTTGGAGCGCAAGGACTTCGTTGGCGATGTCCTTGACTCGGCCTGAGTTCTGGCCGCCAGCGGCAGCGTTGACGACCTCTATCAAGCGAGAAGCGTTGGCGGAACTGAGTCTGGCCTGCAGCCAGCCTGGGATACCCGTCTCTTCATCGGCTGTGGCTACAGGCATAGCGCTACTGTCAGCGAGGTCGATGTAGGGCGAGCCCATGATGAACGAGCCGCCAAGCACGAACAGTCGCCAGCCGCCGCCCTTGTCTGCCTGAAAGGACACGGGGGCCATTGAGTTCTCGGCGTAGCTTGTGGTGTTGTACGTTCCCTCGTTCTTCTTAAAGAGAGGAGCTTCGACGAACTGCACTGCGTCGTCGCCACGGTGGGTGTCCACAAGTTCGCGTTCTTCAGCCCACTGCACTCCCCGGTTGAGGCCGAACAGCACGGCGGAAGTGACCAGAGCTGCGAACAGCAGCTTGCGGCCGAGAGTGAGGCTGCGCTCTTTATTCACTTGTCAGCATCGCTCCTCTGATCGGGCTCGCCAGACACACGGATCTCAGTGGAAGGTGGCGCGGGTTTGCGGAGTAGGATGGTTGCGATCTCCCCGAGGCTCTCGGTGCGTCCGAACACGCGGCCGGCCATCACCGCAATGGCACAGCCCCAGCCCAGAATGAAGAGCAAGCTGGCTGCGCCCCGGGAGCCCTTGACCCAGCCGTGGCAATCCAGGCCCAACAATCCATCGGTTACCGCGAAGGGAAAGAGCAGGCCTGCATAGGTCAGGGTGCCGAGGAGTAATGAAGTGCCGGCGATACTCAGCCAGTGCCGTGAGGACTGGACGGGGGCGGGCGCTTCATCGTGTCCTTCTGTCTGCACGCCCAGAGGCTAGCGTGAATCGCTGATGAGCGCACCGCTTCGAGGTCCCTTGTTGCGTTGAGCGCTCCGGGTGGCGGGCAGGTCTCGTAGGCGGAGTCTGCCAAGTCCAGCGAGGTCTTCGAGCACGGTCGGAAGCAGCCGTACCCGGCTGTCCGGGTCCTCCGTCCAGCGTACGGGGAGCTCGGCAATGCGATAGCCCAGGGTCTCTGCCAGAGCCAGCAGTTCGGTGTCGAAGAACCAACCGTTACTACGCACCCGGGGCAGCAGATCGCGGGCAGCGGCTGCCGTAATGGCCTTGATTCCGCACTGGGCATCAGAGAAGCGCGTCCCCAGGACCCTCTTCGTTGTGAAGTTGTATCCCTGAGAGAGGATGCTACGCCGGATGCTTCGACGTACCTGACTCGTGCTGAGAT
>CAZEIY010000089.1:4635-12628 GCA_964512375.1 uncultured Rickettsiales bacterium
GAGCCGACAGCAATGTCCCAACCGGAGATGAGTCGCTCGATCATGGCTGGCAGTACGCTGAGCTCAGCGCTCAGGTCGACGTCCATGTAGCTGAGGATGTCCGCGTCGCTGTTCAGCCAGGCTGTTGAAAGAGCGTGTCCTCGTCCCGCCTGGGTCAATTCCACTACATGTATGGCCGGAAGGTGAGCGGCGATGTCTCGTGCGAGCCCGGCGGTACCATCAGTGGAGCCGTTGTCGACGACAAGCAGATTCCAGTGGTGCTCGGTCAGATGTTCGCTGAGGAAGGCGTGGACGATGGGAAGGCTCCGCGGCAGAGCGTGGGCCTCGTTGAGGGTGGGGATCACGATGTCGATGCTATGGGGCATGGCTGAAGAGCCTCTCGATGTCCGGCGACTATAGCTTGCATCAGCGGATGCCCTGCAGGGGGTCGGGCATTGTCTGCCCAGGGCTGCGGTGCTGTGTGAATCCAGTTACTCTTGTGCCCTTCTGGCTGCCAGCCGTCTTCCCGAAAGGAAGCAGACTTGTGAGTAATGTTCTTCCAGTTGTGTTTTCGGCTTGTCTCGTCGCGCTCTCCTGTGCTGCCTGTGAGCCGGCAACTCTTTCTGAGTTGCAGGATGGGATCTTGACTCCCAGCTGCGCCGCCGAGGGATGCCACGGCAGTTTTCTCCCAGAGCGAGATCTTGATCTGAGCGAGGGGAACTCCTATGGAGCCCTCGTCAATGTGTCAGCGCAAGAGAGTGGCTACACGTTGGTCGTGCCTGGGGAGCCTGATCAGAGTCTGCTGTATCTGACGCTCGAGAACGAGTTCTATGGTGATGGCGAGGATCAGCCCGCCACCCTGGGCAAGATGCCGCCGCGACTTCCCGGCACTGCGGGACTGAGCAATGCTGATCGGGCGGCAATACGAAGCTGGATCGCTGACGGGGCAATGGACAACTGAGATGAGTGCGAGAGGAGCGGTAGCGTGAACGATGATCAAAGCCAGGACTATTACTCCTGGTTCGGAGTTGATGAGGCTCTGTGCGCTCGCGTCATGGCAGCCGCCATGGCTCGGGGCGCAGACTACGCAGATCTCTATTTTCAGCACAGCGCGGGTAATTCCGTACTGCTCGAAGACGGGATTGTCTCCCGTGCATCCAGCAATGTGGACCGCGGCGTCGGCATCCGTGTCGTAGTTGGTGATCAGACGGGCTATGCCTACAGCGAGGACATCGAAGAGGACGCCATGAGGGAAGCGGCTCGCACGGCGGCTTCCATCGCGGTGTCTGGCGGAGGTGCTTCGGCGCAGACGTTCACGACCAGAGGCTCGCCGGGTCTGTATCCCCTTGACGAGGCCTGGGACGAGGTCCGCGTAGATCGCAAGCTGCCTCTGCTGCGTCGCGCTGAGTCCATGGCCCTTGGAGCCGATCCCTCCATCGAGAAGGCGACCATCTCCTGGGCCGATGCCGACTCACGTGTACTCATCCTTACCAGTGATGGCATCCTCGCTACAGATCGGCGCCCCATGGCTCGGATGTTCTGCTCAGTGGTTGCCGGAAAGGGCGGTGATCGTCAGTCGAACAGCGCCAACATCGCTGGCCGTCGCGGCCTGGATTGGTTTAGCGATGACCGTATCGAGCAGATGTGTCGTGATGCGGTCGATCGAACGCTGGTCCTGTTCGAAGCCCGACGGCCCCCAGCAGGGCAGATGCCGGTGGTGCTGGCGGCTGGCGCGTCGGGGATTCTTCTGCACGAGGCGGTGGGCCACGGCATGGAGGCTGACTTCAACCGCAAGGGCACTTCGATCTATTCCAAGATGATGGGTGATCGAGTGGCACCGTCCTGTGTGACCATCGTCGATAGCGCCATGCATCCTCATGAGAGGGGGTCGTTGAATATCGATGATGAGGGAAACGAGACCGAGCGCACGGTTCTGGTGGAGCAGGGCGTGATGCGTTCGTATCTGCACGATCGGATCAGCGCGAAGCATTATGGAGTCAAGCCGACGGGTTCGGGCCGCAGGGAGTCTTTCCGTTGCGTGCCGATGCCACGAATGCGGTGCACCTATATGGAATCGGGAGAGCACAGCCGTGAGGAGATTGTCAGCGAAGTGAAGCAGGGGATCGTCGCTGAGACCTTCACAAACGGTCAGGTCCAGATCGGCGCTGGAGACTTTACCTTCTACATAAAGAATGGCTGGCTCATCGAGGACGGTAGGATCACCGCTCCCATCAAGGATGTGAACATCATTGGCAACGGACCTGAGGCGATCCAAAACATCACGATGGTGGCTGATGACATGAAGCTCGATACGGGCGGTTGGACCTGTGGGAAGGAGGGGCAGCGGGTACCCGTTTCCCAGGGCATGCCTACGGTGCTGGTCTCGCAACTGACGGTCGGAGGTGAAGATGCGTGAACAGCTACTGCAGCAGGCACGTGGAGCGGTTCAGCAGGCGATCACAGCGGGGGCTGATGATGCTGTAGCCAGCGTTTCGTGGGGACGCTCCCTCGAGTTCAAGTGGCGAGACGGCCGAGTCGAGAAAGTCCAGGAAGATACCAGTCGTGGCCTCAGCGTCGCTCTGTACGTTGATGGACGCTTTTCAGCGCACAGCACCAATGATCTCGATCCTGCTCGACTCATTACCTTCGTCGCCGACGCGGTCGAACTGACGCGAGCCTTGGAGCCTGACGAGTATCGGAAGATCACTCCGCCTGAGCTCTATGAGGGTCGAGCGGATATCGACCTCGACCTGGTGGACGCCAGCCTGGCAGACCTGAGCCGTGAGCAGCGCCTGGAGTGGTGCCAGCAGATGGAGGCTGAGTCTCTTGCTCACGCGGATGTAGTGTCATCGACCACTGGCGTGGGGGACTCGTACGGGATTGTCGCATCCTGCAGCTCCAATGGGTTTGAGGGCAGCCGAGAAGGAACGTCCATTGCCTATGGCTCAGAGGTCACCCTCGCTGAAGGGGAGAATCGTCGTCCTGAGGCCTGGCGATGGGTGGGCGCGAATCACCTGGAGGGGCTACCCTCTCCTACTGAGGTTGGTCGGGAAGCTCTGCGGCGTGGTCTCTCACGTCTGGGCTCGACTCGAGGCCCCAGCAAGCGCACAGTCATGGTCGTCGATCACGAGATAGGCTCTTCGCTGATCGGTCGTGTGCTCTCTTCGCTCAGTGCTGGCTCGATCCAGCAGAAGCGGTCGTTCCTGGCCGAGAAGATGGGTGAGCAGATCGCATCCTCGTGCCTGAGTGTTCGAGATGAACCGCACATGGCTCGCCGCGGCGGTTCCCGGATCTACGACTCTGAGGGCATCGCATCGCGGCCCATGAGCATCATTGAAGAGGGCGTGCTGCAGTCCTTTTTTGTCGACACGTACTACGGTCGCAAGCTGGGCATGACACCGACTACCGGCTCAGCCTCTAATCTGGTTGTTGGGCTGGGCGAGCACGATCGTGACGGCCTGCTCTCTGAGGTAGGGGAGGGTATTTACGTGACCTCCTGGCTGGGGGGCAACGCCAATGGCACTACGGGCGACTTCTCCTTTGGGGTGCGAGGCCACCTCATCGAGGGCGGAAAGCTGGGGGCGCCTGTCGAAGAGATGAACATTTCAGGCAACTTCCTCGACCTCTTCAGTCAACTCTCGGCGGTTGGCAACGATCCCGTGCCGTGGTCGAGCTTCCGTGTTCCGACGCTGGTCTTTGACGGCGTGCAGTTCAGCGGTAGTTGAGTACGCCTCCATGAGGGCTCTGCTTCAGCGCTGCTCCAGTGCTCGAGTTCGGGTGCACGGCAAAGTGGTCGGCGAGATAGGCCCCGGTCTCGTGGCGCTGGTCGGCACGACCCACGGCGATGGACCATCGCAGGCCGAATTCCTGGCCCGTAAGACAGCAAACCTACGCGTCTTCCCAGATGGTGATGCTGCTACGGGCAACTCGGTGCTGGATCAGGGTGGAGCGGTACTGGTTGTGTCCCAGTTCACGCTCTACGCCGATACCCGGAAGGGGAATCGCCCGTCTTTCATGCGGTCAGGCCCGCCCGAGCAGGCCGAGACTCTTATTGAGACCTATCGAGTGGGCCTCGAGAAACTCGGAGTTTCTACGGAGTCTGGTGTGTTTGCAGCGAGCATGCAGGTCGAGTTGGTGAATGACGGTCCCTTTACCGTGCTTCTGGAGCGTGAAGCAGGGCCTTGAACCTGCCGAGTTGGATGCACCCTTCGCATCTAGCGGCGGTGGAGCTCGATGGAGTCTTCGATCAATTCTCCCACACCCAGATCAGCGACCATGGTGGCGACGTCTTGCAGGACCTGCTGTACGACGCCGGCATCCGGTCCCACCGTTGCGACGCCCAGGGAGAGCAGGTTCCAGGTGTCCTGGTCATCCACCTCCGAGACAGCGACCTTGAAGCGCGATCGGATGCGGTCGCGCAGCATTTGTCGAGGGCGCCGTTTTTCCTTGAGGGAGCGGCAGCCATGCAGGCGAATCCTGAGCAGTAGGCTTCCTGTGACCATGGTGACGATCCTGGCAGCCCGAGCGCGACTTGCAAAGAGCCGTGTCCCACTTTGCCGCTCCAACGGGACCAGCAGTGTTGTTTCGTAATCGAAGCCATCTTCTCTCGTCTGTACCGGAGGGACCCGCCCGGGATCGACGTGCTCTTGCACTCTCGTTGTTTGAGGAGGCTGTTGAGTCCGTCGATCCAGCTCGCTGCACTCGACAAGGGCTCGAACACTTTGCCTCCGAGCACCTGGGCACGACAAAACCGCTCTACGTCGTGGCCCTGGGGAAGGCCTCTCATGCCATGGCGCGAGAAGCCCTCTCTCTCGTCACGGTGGAAGGGGGAATCGTGCATTGCTTCGGGTCGGGGCAGTTGGGGCCCTTGAGGTTGGAGCGTTGTGGCCACCCGCTGCCTGTTGCAGAGGCAGTCGAGCAGGGAGAGCGCATGCTCGGCTTCGCTCGTTCTCTCGGTGCCGGTGATGACGTGCTCGTTCTCTTGTCTGGGGGGGCATCAGCCATGCTGGAGGCTCCCGTGGCGGGCCTTGAATTAGATGATCTTCGTCAAACCACAGAAGCTCTGTTGGCCTGTGGGGCGAACATTAAGGAGGTCAACACGGTGCGTCGTTGCCTCTCTCGGATCAAGGGAGGAGGGCTGCTTGAGGCTCTCCACCCTGCTCGTGTGTTCAACATCATCATCTCAGATGTTCCGGGGCAGCCGCCGTCCGTAGTTTCTTCGGGCCCGACTCTCCCCCCTGCGGCAGGTCGGGCAGACGACGTGGTGGACCGCTATGGGCTGCGGACGAAGCTGCCTGATGCGGTGCTCGAAGTGCTTCGGACCGACTCGGTCGCGTCCTGGCAGAGGCCGCCAGGTCTCAGGGTTCATAGCTTCGTCGCTGCGGACAACGACAGCGCAGTGCAGGCAATTGTTGCTGCAGGAGTGCGGATGGGTCTTGATCTGAAGCGCGCTCCGGGTTCGATCGTGGGGGAGGCTCGCGAGGCAGCCCTCAGCTTCCAGCGTGAGGCCGTGAGCATTGGCGGTGACGGCTATGTCGGCGGCGGCGAGTGCACCGTCACGGTGCGGGGAGAGGGCCGCGGCGGCCGAGCACAGGAGTTTGTTCTCTCCATTGCAACCGCAACTGAGGGGGGGCTGGTCGCAGCACTGGGAACCGATGGGGTTGATGGTACGAGCGAGGCAGCCGGAGCACTGTTTGATGAGCAGGTCCTTGCTGTCTGTGGTTCCGACTTCACCCCGCAGGCGTACCTCGACCATAATGACAGTGATGGTTTCTTCTCTCGTGTCGGCAGTCAACTGATTACCGGCCGCACTGGTACCAATGTTTCGGACATCTACCTCTTTCTGCGCTGACGCTTCGAAGACATGAGAATCCTCAACTCCCTGCTTCAATCGATTACGGACTTGTTCGTGTTCCATCCTGTACGGGGGCAACACACTCAACCCAGTCAGCTCGGCATGGAGTTTTTGGATCTCCGCATCGTCGCAGAAGATGGAGTGAGGACTCAGGGTTGGTGGATGCCTTCGTCTGTACAAGGAGCGCCGTTTTCCGGGGCGACCGTCCTGACCTTTCATGGCAACGGGGGAACCATGGCAGACCGGCTGGACTGGTGCCAGCAGATCGTCTCGCGTGGTGCCTCCGTCCTGGCGGTGGAGTATCGGGGCTATGGAGAGAGCGAGGGCCGCCCTTCTGAGGAAGCTTGTCGAGCGGACGCTTGCGCGGCTCTGGTCGAGGCTCGCCGACTCTCTGCAGACCTGCCAGGCCCACTCCTCATACATGGTCGTTCACTTGGAGGGGCCGTCGCGATCGGCCTGGCCGCTGAGTCTGAGCATAGCGGCTTGATCGCTGAGTCCACCTTCACCAGGGTAGGGGACATGGCAGCGCTTACGGGTATCCCCCTGGCTCGTAAGCTGGTGGCATATCGGTTTGACTCCATCGATCGTATCCGTGAGATCGTTCCGCCGGTCTTCCTGGTTCATGGCACGGCGGACACCCTGGTGCCTTACTCCATGGGTGTGGCCCTGCGTGACGCCCGGCTCAAGGAGGGGCATTCTGTGCGCTTCCTTGAGGTTGAGGGGGGGGAGCACAATTCGACGTGGCAGGAAGCGGGTGAACGCTACTGGCAGGTCCTTGGCCAGTGGTTCGATGAGGACGTCCGTCACCCGTGAGTCGAGCACGGCTCCTCGATGGGCTCATTCTGCTCTTGCTCTTCTGTGCTGGGGTGGCGGTTCGTTTGCCGCTTGTTCCTCTTCTGGACTTCTCTTCTGACGCCACCGATCCCATCGTCTCCGCTCTGCGCATGCTGGAGTCCTGGAATCCCTTGCAGGGGTCCTCAGCCCGTTTTGGTTATGGGCGCTCTCTGTCGTACGTGCCGCTGGTCGTTGGGGTTGATGATGGGCTGAGCAGCTTTGTTCTTCGCCGCATCGTCGCTCAGGCTTTGATCGCGCCCGTCACCTACTTGAGCGTGCGCATGCTCACCTCGAAGGGCGGGGAGCCGCATCGTCGATGGGGAGAGGAGATCGCCAGCGTCTCGTGCGCCGCGGCAGCAGCCGGTCTCCTCGTCGTCAATCAAGATCTGCTCCAGAACCTTCTCTGGGGACACCATGGTTACCTTGGTCCTGAGTGGGCAGCGCTCTTGGCCCTTGGGTTTTCAGGGCTCCTAGCGGGGAGCAACCTGATGGTCTGGGCCGCTCTGACCGGCATCTCGATGGCTATGTGTGTAATGAACCACCCGTATGCCATCTCTCTCGCACCACTGCTGTGGGTGGTCTGGAATGCTGGGCGTGAGGATCGTGAGGAGCAGCGCTCACGCGCGGCCTTGATTGCGGGAGGGCTCGCTTTGCTTACGATGCTTCCACACGCTGCCTATCTGCTCCTGTCACCTGGCGGCACTGCGGATATTCTTGAGTCGGTGGTTTCTCCTTCGGCGTTCAGCATCGTCCGTCCTGTCGAGGTTGCGCAGGGGTTGTTCTCGAACATCGACAGGTCCTCTGCGTTGCTCTTCGCTGGATCACTGCTGTTTGCGCTCTCTGTTCCGATGTCTTCAGCTGGCCCAACAGGAGATGGGCTGCTCGCCCGGTCGCTGTCCCGTGTGGGCATGGGCGCGGCCCTGTCTTTCGCTGTCCTGCTGCTCCTGGGGCTTGCGTCGAGGCAGGTGCATAACTGGCACTGGCGGATGCTCCTTCCTCTGGGGGTGGCTTGCGTCGGGTTGGTTCTCGCCTGGCTCGCAGCACAACTGAGGTCGAGCGCGAGTGACTGGGGAGGGGCCCGTGTCTTTGCATTGCTGGGAGCCATTCTGGTGGTCGGCTTGTTGTTTCAGACGATGGCGGCTGGCTATCACTCCTTCCAGAGCCCTGCCGAGCAGCCTCGAGAGTCGCTGTTGCAGTTCGGTCATGTTGAGCGGATCTACGCTGCCATGGAGCAGGACTCAGGAGACGCCCCCTGGACTCTCTTCGCTATCGGTAGTCCACCAGAGCAGAGTTACGCGCGGCTTCTGCCCCTGGGCTTGCAGCGCG
>CAZEIY010000090.1:0-6902 GCA_964512375.1 uncultured Rickettsiales bacterium
AGGTGGCCGACAGCAAGGGACATCCTACCGGCGACGACGGTATCCGCTGGATCGTCGGCCAGATCCTCGAAAACTTCATGATCAGCAAGTACGTCGAGGAGGTGTTCGGCGAGGACCGCGCGATGCGCAAAGCGATCATGGGCCTGTTCCGAAAGCACCTGGTCGAAGAAGCAGATCTCGACCGCGAGGTTCGGGCTCGTCTCAAGAACATGCGTCCGGGCTCGGACAAGTGGGATATCGAGTACCGCCGCATGATGGACGACGTGCGTCGCAAGCGGGGACTTGTCTAGACAGTCTGAGCTTTGTAGCCCGACCTCTCGGCCCGGGTTCATTCGATCCCATTCGTTTGTCCTCCTCTCCGCCCTTTTTGTCGGCGGCGCATTCCTTGTGGGGTGTGGCGAGAGGTCCGAGGTTCATCCCGAGTTACCTGTTCCCGAGCAGGCACCCGAGCCCGAGACCGCGCAGGCTGAGGTCGCCGTCGAGACCCCAGCCATGAAGGGGCCTCTGATCGAGTACCTTCCTGAGGGTCTGTCGCCCCTGTATCGGGGATTCATGGCCGATCCTCAGGCGCTCGCCTTGCTGAGCACTTCGCTATTGGGTCATATGGATTCCCCTATCGCGACCCTCAAGGTGGTCTGGGATCAGCCTCAGCAGCACGGCACCATCACTCTGCATGTCTCCGAGCAGGAGAAGCGCTTTGCGCCGCTTGCCGACGCGGTCGAGGCCGGCGCACGTCTCCCCCTGGATGAGGTGCAGCCTCTGATGATGGCGCTAGGTGCGTATCGTGCAGATCTGGGGGCTCGGTTCGACCTCCGACTGCTCTCATTCAGCATCCGGGTGTCCTGGTGGGATTCCAGGAGCGGTTCGCATTGCACGCTCTCAGGAGTGCTCAACGATCCCGCTGGTGAGCGAATGTCACCGTGCTTTTCCTGCGTTCATGTCGGCGCGAAAGAGCTCAGGGTGTGTCGCGCCGAGGGGGGTGTCACTGGTTCCGCAGCGTCGCGCTCCATGTTGGCTGACGCCCTGAGGTCGACGCTCTGATCACGCTGTAGGGTTCTAGTCCAGCCGCCCCGAGCGCCCTCTCGGTTGAGCGTTCAACTGCTTGCCATCGCGTCCTAGCGGTGGGCTCCAGCCCTTGCTCTCGAGGAAGTGGCGGAGATCGACCAGGGTGACGTTCGAGTTCAGCTCTTTGCCATCAAGTCCCCAGAGAACGAAGGAGCCGAAGTAGGGCGTCGCCTCGTACCACTCGAAGTCGGTGCCATGCAGGCCCTTCCAGAGCAACTCCTCGCCGCTCTCCATGTCGGTGATCCACAGGGCTGGGGGGATGGTCTCCATGTCCAGGTAGTCGGGTACTGTCTCGCCGGGCTTGAGGTCGGGGAAGTTCGGTACTGCCGCGCCATCTCCTTCGGTGACGAGATAGCGACCGTCGACGCTCAGTACGCCGCGCTTGCGGTTCTTCACTCTGCGCAAGACCTTGCCGTCTTCCCCTCGCGCACAGACCACCTCAGTGCCTCCCAGCGCCCGGTAGCAGACGGTGTCTGTGTCGCGTTGGTAGGTGAAGTTCTCGACGCCCTCGGTGAGCCAGCTGAAGGCCTTGTCCGTTAACCCTGAGTTTGCCTTGAGCCGGTGGATGTCCTTCACACCTCCTGGCACGTCAGCGGCGAGGTAGAGCACGTCGTCGGCGCCCTTACCGTGGGCCAATTGCTCGGGCTCGCTGTGGTCGATCTCGAGCAGGTAGAGCACGTGGGTGGCAACCGTGTAGATCCCGATTTGCCGTCCATTAGCGTCCGGATAAGCGAGCAGATCGTCGTTAAGCCAAGCGGAGTCAGCTCGTGGGATGCCCACGCGAAGCGGGTAGTTCTCACCGGTGTCTTTGAGCACCCACAGACCCTGGGTGGTCTGGTAGTGCAGGGTTGTGCCGGTAGGTGCCCAGCCAAAGTGGAAGAAGTTGTTGGAGCCGCAGGCCTCGAAGACCAACTGCAGGCCCTTGGCAGCGGTGTTGAGCTTGATCTCATCACGATCGCACGGGGTGTAGACCGCTTTGACGGCCTCGGTGAACGTCATTTCGTCTTCTTTGGGGAACTCGCAGCCAGTGATTGAAGCGATCAACAGCGCTGGGAGGAGAAAGCTCAGGTACTTGAGTTCAGGCACGGCGGGGCTCCACGTGGTGTGGTCGGACGAATGGCTGCGACGGAAGTAGCCGATCATGAGCGCCAGAGCAAGCATCAGACCCGCCGAAGGAGGCCCGAACAGCGTGCCGGTTGCGCAGCTACAACCCGAGTCAGAACTCGCCTCTTCCTCTTCGTTGAGCTCGTTGCGGTCGTCGTCTTCGGGGGTGGGGCCTTTGGGCAGGTTGGGTCCGGGTAGGGGGCCTGGTGGCGGACCGGCATTTTTGACCACGCTGATGACACCGTTCTCCGATGACAGGGCGCCGCTGAGGGCCGCCCAGTGTCCGCGTCCGAAGACACGCAGCGACCAGAGCCCATCATCCCAGGCGCTGGCATCGAACCGAGCCGAGATCTGCTCACCCGTGTCGTCGGTCAGTCGGGCTGTAGGCAGTGCTCGTTCGCCCGCTGGACCGATGAGTCGGATAGCCGCGCCCTGTGGCAGGTCGCTGCCGCTGACAGTGACCACAAGTGTGTCGGCAGCTCCACTGAGGCTCAGAGCATCGAGCTCGAAGCCCGGCTCTGAGGCGACCAGTACGAGACCCAGGTGGAGCACGGCGATGATCTCTCCGTTCGGCTCAGTGAAGAGCAGATGCCACTCACCCTCTCGTTGTCTGGCCTCGCCAATGGCCTGGGGCTCCACCGTGAGCACGACACAGGAGTTCGAGGTCTCCTGGGAGGGTCGCCAGGAGAGCTCAAAAGGGCCTCCAAGGCCCGGGCGCATCGCCATGATCTGGCCGTCGCTGTCGAGCCGAGAGACCAGGTCAGTCCCGCAGATTGTCGCCTCGGAGATGACCTCGATGTTCGCCTCCAGTCCATTGGTTCCTTCGATCTCTACCAGGTCGGCGTTGGTGAGTTGGATGGATAGCTGGGTGGACTCGTCCTCGGTGACCGCTGCGTTGATTGTCTCGCTCAGGTGGCCGGGAGCACTGACCGTTAGTTGGTATTCGCCCGGCAAGAGCGGCCGAGCGAAGGAGCCAGTCTCAGGATCGGAGAAGGTGGCTGAGTCCAAGCCGCCGACCAGCACCTCGGCCTCCAGGGGCTGGCCTTGTGCGTCTGTGATCCGGCCCCGCATTCCAGATCGGAATCCTGCGCTGAGGAAGTCCAGTGAAGGCCAGCGGTGGAATGCGAGTAGTTCCTCGAGGAGCTCAGGGTCGGGGCTTCGCTCGACGCTCACCTCAAGGGTGTAGTCGTGGCCGCCGCGGACCCCGTAGGACCAGTCGTTGGTGTCACCAAAGGTGACGTACCACTGGGCGCCGTTGGTGATCCAGAAGCCGGGTTGCTCCGTGGCCTCCAGATAGTCCTCGCAGAGTCCCTCCATGAACGCGGCATCTGGGGCTGGTTCGGTGGTGTGGTTCCAGACCCAGCCCAGATTGCTGGCGCCAGAGTGCAGCGAGAGACCGTGCGAGAAGGAGCGGGTCATCGATAGTGCCCTGATTGCGCTCGTCTCGCGCTCCGAGAAGGGCTCTTCGCCCGAGTAGGCTCCCGACTGCCAGAGGTACGAATAGTTCCTGTTGAGGTCGACGCCGCGGCTGTTGCGGCGGGTGTAGGCCGCTACTCCGTCTGGGTTGACCACGGGTACGAACCACAGTTCCGCATGGTCCACCATCGCAGCAACCTCCTGGTTGCTGTCGTAGTTGGCGAGCAGTGCCTCGATCAGGTCAAGGCCTACCTCCATCGCTGACCACTCGTCACCGTGGTGGGTGCCGAGCACCCGCAGAGAAGGTTCGTCGAGTTCGCGAATCCAGGGTTGGTCGCTTATGAGCATCCCAGTGAGCTCGCGGCCCTGCCAGGATCGACCCAGGTCCACGACCCGAGCGATAAGCGGGTACAGCTCGGCAAGCTCCCGCATGCGCGCTGAGACCTCTGCACTGCTGTGGTACTCGACATCTCTTCCCAGGTCTTCCCTCGGTCGGGTCGCAGCAAGGTCGTGTGCCAGTATCTCGTAGGGGATGCCCCGCGTGTCCAGCAGTTGGCGATCGCCGGCTCGAACCTGCAGGTGCATGCGTTCCACGGTGCCACCCTCAACGAGGACGGGCAGGGTCTGTAGTGCTGCTGCGGTGGCTTCACTGCGCACTACGGAGAGGAGTTGCCAGTGTTCGAGTGGTGGCGGTCGCGCCGCGGAAAGCGCTGATGTAGCACTCGTCTGCGCTGTGGCCGTCGGGCTGAAACTAAACAACCCCAGGTTGGTCAGGGCGAGCAGCAGGTAACTCGAAGTGCGCGCTAGAGAGTGCGCACGACAGAACAGCAAGCTTGAGTAGGAGGTCGGCACGATCGCCACGTATCATAGCGCGCTCACTGTGATCTCCTTGGGTCTGGACGCTGGGTGTTCGGGTGAGTAGCCTTCCCACTGCTGAGGGTCGCAATGCGGCCTTGTTCAGCAAGGAGGAAGCATCATGTCCATGAAGTCACTGTCTGAAATCCTGTGTGTTGCGACCTGTACGCTCGTTGCTGCGTGCTCCTCTCCGAGCACTTCGGCTCCTGACACCGATGAAGGCGGCCCCACTCCTGCCCTCTCGGGGTCGGCTGTGGCCGAGACCCCCGCCGCTACCGAGTCGGCTGCGGAGTCTGAGAAGCCTGCCCAGCCCGCTGAGATCCGTGGTCACTTCAGCGTAGTCAGTGATGAACACACGTCTCGAGTGACCTGGACGGCGCTCAAGGATGGCAACGAGAAGGTTGTGGGTGATTTCACTCACATTGCAGGTGGGCTGTTCCTCGATCCCACTGATCTCTCCAAGATGGACGGCACCTTCGATGTGCATCTGGGCGACATTGACTCGAAGAATCCGCTCCGTGATGCCAACATCAGTAAGCTGCTCTTTGGCGTGGGGGCTAAGGCGCCTGTAACGGCGATCGTCGAGATCCGTAAGGTCACCCCAGCCAAGACCACCCTGGCAGTGGGTGAGTCCACTACGGCGAGCGCTGAGTTCAACCTGGGCCTGAAGTCGGGCGCGGTCCGTGGTACGGCCGAGGTGACGTTGACCCATGTCGAAGAAGGCCGCTGGAAGATTGTCAGCAGCAAGCCGATCATGCTCTCTCTGGAGAAGCTCAGCCTGAGCGCAGCGGCAGAGGCCCTCCGCACCCGATGTGCTCACCAGAGTATTGGTGATGGTGTCGAGTTGAGCCTCGCGCTTGAGTTGATGGACCGACCGACCGAATAAGAGACTACGGTTCGAGGTTGAGCTCCGTCGATTCAACGGGACATTTTTGTGTGTTGCAAGTATTGTGGGCTACGTTCTCGCTGTTTTGTGGCTGTAGTTGATGTTCCGACACCTCCTATTCGTTTTTCTTCTCGTCGCGCTGCTCAGCATTCTGGGCTGCTCATGTAGTGACTATTTTGCAGGGCAAGATGCGGTAGTTGAGCCCGTTGAGGCCCCTACTCCGGCTCCGCCCCCGCCACTTCCCTGGGTCGAGAAGCAGGTCACGGTGAAGCGTGGCTCGACCATTGCACGCATCCTCCAAGATCAGGGTCTTGAGTATGCGGAGGCGTTGGCGGTCGTCGATGTTGCCAGCGAGATCCACGACCTGGCGAAGATCAAGATCGGCGAACAGCTGACCATGCGAGTTGGCCGCGAGGATGAGATCTTTCATGGCATCGTCTACCCGCTCGACAGGCACGGTGAGCGCCGCCTGCTGGTCGAACGCAGTGAGGCGGGCGGATTCGTCGCCAGTGAGCTGGTCCTTGAGACCGAGGTGGTTCCGGTTGCGCTGGCCGCACAGGTCGAGGGTTCACTGTGGGCAACTCGCGAGAAGTTGGGGCTGTCGGCGTCCAACATCGTGGGGCTCGCCTCCGTGTTCGAGTGGGAGATCGACTTCAACACCGGGGTGCGCGCCGGCGACTCTTTCTCAATGGTCATTGAGGCGATTCTTGATGCTGACAGCGGTGAGCACATACGTTATGGCGAGGTCTTGGCCGCTGAGTACATCAACTCGGGCACTTCGTTCCGCGGCTTCCGTTACGTCGACTCCGAGGGTCGCCTGGGCTACTACAATGAGGCAGGCCTCAGCACCAAGAAGATGTTCTTGAAGTCGCCGCTTAAATTCTCTCGCATCAGTTCGGGTTTTTCGAAGCGTCGCTATCACCCGGTACTCAAGCGCTGGCGCGCGCATAACGGCATTGACTATGCGGCCTCGCGTGGCACTCCTGTGCGAGCGATCGGGGGCGGCCGGGTCAAATTCAACGGCAAGAAGGGCGGCTACGGGAAGCACGTTCGGGTGCGGCACAACGGTACGTATTCTTCGTCGTACAGCCATTTGAGTCGTATCGCAGTGCGACGGGGTCAGGTGGTGAGCCAGGGCCAGGTCATCGGCTATGTCGGTTCCACCGGCCTCGCTACGGGCCCCCACCTTCACTTCGAGTTCTATGTGCACGGCGCCTACGTGAACTTCCGTCGGCAGAAGTTCCCGCGAACCGATCCGATCGAGAAGGCAGAGCGCGTCGCCTTCGATGCCGCGATTGCTGGGCTGTTGCCGCTCCTCGATGGTGCAAGCGCACCCGAGCGTATCGAACAGTCGGCACGAACTGCTGCGCGCGCGCTCGCGGTGGGCGAGCAGGCCGCTGAGGGTACGGCTTTGCGCTGAGTCGTTGCGTCGCCCCTTGAAGCAGCGGGCAAAGGGGGCTAGAAGTCTTCCCGCATTCCTGTTGGAGGAGCCTCATGCTTTCGAATATTCGCTTCTATCTCGCCCTCGTCGTCGGGGTCCTCGCCTCCACAGCCGTGATGTATCAGCCTGCCGCTG
>CAZEIY010000090.1:6912-12541 GCA_964512375.1 uncultured Rickettsiales bacterium
CGATGGCGAGACTGTCCTGTTGCCGGGCGACTCGATGGCCTTCGTAACGGGCCAGGCATGGATGACTGATTGGCGCAGCACCCCGGATCTGGTCAGCCTCAAGGTGCAGGCGGAGAAGGGCGGTGACACCGTTGAGGGACTCAGAGCGCACCTCTCACAGCTGGGCCTCAAGACGTTTTCGAACCGAGAGTGGAAAGCGTACTGGGAACGCCAGAAGGAGAGCGCCCAGCGACTCGTAGATGCGCTTGAATCCGAGGATGTGGGGGACGCATCGATGCGGATCGCCATGATCGACTGGGTGGGATTGGCGACGGATAAGGTCCGGAACCAGGATCTCTACTTTAACGCGATCGAGGCGGCGCGCGATGCTGCTGAAGAGCGCTTGGAGGTTGCGTTGGACCTGCAGGGCTCCGAGCCCCGGCAGCTCCGCGCATCGGTGGATCTGCCGACTCCCTATGAGCGCCGCAAGCTTAAGCTGGCGGAACTCCGTAACGCCATTGAATTGCAGAAGGCCAAGCGTCGTCTTGCTAGCGCTGAGCATCGCTATATCGAGCGCCAACTGGAGAGCGAGAAGAAGCTGAACGAGGCTCTCGTCAAGGATGTCGACCTCGCCGCCATGGAGTTGGGTGTTTCGTCGGAGCAGGTGCGGGGTGCTGGGCCTGATTCGTGGCGCCAGTTCTGGCACGAGATTGAGCAGGCGTCCGGGGTGAAGTACCTGAAGCTCAAGGCAGAGGCAAAGGCTGGTGGAATCCGCCACCGCACCCTCGAAGTCGAACTCGCCCTGGGGGCTTCCCAGTTGGGTTTTCGCAACTCGCGAATCGACTCTCTGCAGGGAGATATCGATGAAAATGCGAGCTTCGATGGCTGGCTCAGCGCCACCTCGGAGACGTTCTTGAACTGGCTCCGGCAGGACAGCTGGCGTCTGCTCCTGGGCCTGCTCCTGATCTGGGTCGGCGTCCGAGTGGCGCTGCGCTTCATCAAACGTCTCAGTGATCTCATCCTGGCTCGGGCTGAGGGCAATCCTGATGATCCCACCGACGTGGACCAGCGCAGCAAGACCCTGGCTTCTGTGTTCACGGGCATCGCGCGCATCGGCGTGTTCATCATAGGCGGCCTGTTGGTGCTCGAGCAGATCGGAATAAGCACCGGGCCCTTACTCGGCAGCGTCGCCATCCTCGGTCTGGCAGTGTCCTTTGGATCACAGAACCTGGTTCGTGACGTGGTCAATGGCTTCTTTATTCTTCTTGAGAATCAGTATGCAGTTGGCGAGTGGGTAGTCATCGGTGGTAACTCCGGCACCGTAGAGAAGATCACAATCCGTTCCACCTGGATTCGGGCCTGGACCGGTGAGGTGTATGTCATTCCGAACGGGACCATAGGCAGCCTCACGAACAAGGCGCGTGATTGGGCGGTTGCTCCGGTTCACGTGGGTGTTGGATACGGCGCCGATCTGGACCAGGTGCGCGAGGTCGTGAACAAGGTCGGAGAGGCGCTCTTTGTTAGCGACGAGTGGAAGGAAATTCTCGAAGAAGCTCCCACCTACGTTGGGGTGACCGAGCTGGGAGACTCTGCGGTCACTGTGCGAGTCGTTGCCAGGGTGCGGCCGGGTAGTCAGGGTGGCATCAGCCGAGAACTTAACTACCGATTGAAGCTGGCCTTCGACGAGGCCGGCATCGATATCCCCTACCCGCAGCAGGTGATTCACAGAGCCGACGGCTGAGCTTGGTCTTCGCGTTCGAAGTTGGGCTGCGTTGGCTCAGTTCGCCTGCGCAGTGCGCGGGATCAAGTCACCGTCACCCAGCGTCAGGTCCTGCCGGGTGTCCATGTCGGTGATTTTCAGACCTGTATCGAAGAGTGATTCGTAGAAGAAGTTCATCACCTGCGCGCGGTGCTTACGTTCGGGCAGGTCGTTGTTTCCATCACGAAGCCACCAGCCGAGCGCATCTCCGTCGTCCATTTCGATACCCCACCGCTCCCGGGCTCGATAGATAGGGGTGTTCTTCTGGACGATGAGAAGGGAGGACGTGGGTGCCTCAGTGAACAGCTGGTGGTGCTCGATGAGGAAGCTGATGGTCTCGGCGAATTCTCTTCGTCCCTCAGCGGGATGGCCGATGATCAGGTTGCTGAAGAACCGCATGCCTACATCGTGCATGTCCTGTAACAGCCGAGAGACCTCATCGGCGTCGTACTTCTTACCCATGGCATGTAGCACCGGGGTGCTGAAGGACTCGAAGCCGAAGCCCAGGAATTCGCACCCGGCGGCTCGGAGTTTCTCGAGCAGGCCGCGCTTCAGATACTTGCTGACGATCGCGTTCCCCCCCCAGGGCATATCCAGGGGCTTCTCGATGAGCAGCGTGCACAGTTCATCCAGCTGACGAACTGAGCCGTTAATTACCAGGTCGTTGAAGTGGAAATTGGTGAGCCCGAAGCGTTCTTTGTGGGCGGCCATCTCGTCATAGATGTCCTGGCCAGTGCGGTAGCGAAAGTTCTGCCAGATCTCGGCCTGGAGGCAGAAGTCGCACTTGCGTACGCAGCCCCTCGACATGAGGGTCGAGACCGCGCGGGACGGCTCGAACGGCTCGCCGTCCATGGCCGTGTAGTAGTCCATGGGCAGGTCGTCGAAGTCAGGCCAACTGAGCTCTGTGATGTCGCTGATCGGAGCGCGCGCACCCGTGTCGAGGACCTGATCTCCCTCGCCGGGAATCAGCAGACCCTGAATGTTGCTGAAGTCGCTGGAGCCGGACTCGATGGTGTCGATGATGTCGAGCAGGGGGCCTTCCCCCTCCCCATAGACCACGAGGTCGATGGCCCCACTCCAGGCGAGGTTGTAGCCGTAGAAACCAGGGTCGCAGACCTGGCCGCCTACGACGATGATGAGTTCGGGCTTGAGATCTCTGAGCACACGAGCGAGGTGCTTGGTTGCCTCGATCGAATAGGTCGAGATGCCTACCAGTTGCGGGTCGTTTGCGAGGATGCGTGCGGCGTAGTCATTGATGGTCGGGCCGGTGATGTTCGGTATGACGTTGTCGCGGTAGTGCTCTTCATCCTGCCACTGATGCAGGTGGGTTCGGTCCCAGTACTCCTTGAGGGGGAGGGGCGCGTGGTGGAATAGCTCTATGTTCCAGTCGAGCTGGAAGGGCTCATGACCGAGCTTCTTGAGCCAGCCGCACAGGTAGGCTGTGGTCAGTGGCGGCGTTTTCATGGCCCAGATGGGCGTGGCGACGAGGGATACCCGCATTGTGGCGAATTGTAGCAGCGGTGTCGTCGGGCTGTGCGCCGATCGCCAGGCCCCTTGTCATTCGAGTCAGCGGCAGCGACCATAGATGCCTTGTCGACGGACTCCGATTACTACGCTCTCCTTGGATTGTCGCGCGGCTGCGACGAGCAGAGCATCAAGCGCGCCTACCGCAGCGCTGCTCGACGCCTGCACCCCGACCTGCCGTCCAATAGAGGCAGCCGTGAGGCGGCCCGCGAGTTTCATCAGGTACGAGAGGCGTACGAGGTGCTCCAGGATCCGGAGCGTCGTCGCCGTTACGACCTGTATGGGCGGGACGGTGGCGTCTTCGGGTCAGTGTCTGGGGCTACCCCGCGGGGTACTGCACCTGACTTCAACCTGCACACCAGGGCCGGTGAAGGGGTAGCATCCATTTTCGAGGACCTCTTCGCCGTTGATGAGAGCATCAAGGCGCAAACTCAGCGTCGCGCTCGTTCCCCCTGGAACCCGTCCGATCTGGGAGCGATGTCCCCGGAAGACATGCCTTCTTCATCCGGCTATGGCAGCAGCGCGGAGGCGAAGACCTCAGCAAATCCTTCTGGGCATCGTTTTGGTTTCGATCCGGAGGCCCTGGCTGAGGCGGCCCTCGCTGGTGATCTTGCCTCTGCCGATAGGATGACAGCACGCATCGAAGGAAAGAGGACAGAACCTCGTTTGTCGCCGAGTCCCGGCCCGATATCTGTGCCGGACAATGACATAGTCGCTGGAAGTGATGCGGTGGCGCCGCTGACCGGCGATCAACTGCGGGTGTCGGTCAAGGTGCCTTTCCTCACTGCAGCCGTGGGTGGACCCTATAGCGTCAGCTACCGAGTTCCCGGGCCTGATGGCGAATGGATGCTCGAAGAGTTCGACATTGCAGTGCCCCCCGGAACCCACTCCGGCATGGAGAGCCGCTGTGGGGCGAGGGGCCATTTTGGCGTCGGTGGTGGTGCTCGGGGTGATGTCGTGCTCGAGCTGCTGGTGGGAGAACATCCCTGGTTCCGGCGTGTGGGTGCGGATGTCTACCTCGACCTACCTCTCAGCCTGGGCGAAGCGGCGGCCGGTTGCCAGATCGAGGTGCCCACGGTGCGTGGCCAGGTTACTGCTCGCATCCCGCCGGGGGTGCGTAGCGGTCAACAGATCCGCCTGCGAGGGCAGGGGATCGACAGTGGCTCATCGCGCGGTCATCAGGTTCTCTGCGTTCAGGTGCAGGTGCCCCGTGGCTTGCGTGAGGAACACATTGAGGCGCTACGCAAGATCGACGAAGAGACGGGCTACGACCCTCGGGCAGCTATCTGGATGGACGACGAGTCTGGGGAGCCCTGAGCCAACGGGCTCTGCGCTCAGGCAGCTGCGGGCGCCCGCCAGTCCATCACCGCCCAGCCGCGTTTGCGTGCCACCTTGAGGAGCCTCCTGTCCGGGTGCACCGCAATAGGGGTGCCCACCTGTTCGAGCATCGGCAGGTCGGTGTAGGAATCCGAATAGAAGCTGCAGTCACTGAGTTCGATGTGGCGCTCGCCGGCCCAGCGCTTTGCGATGTCCACCTTTGCGGCTCCGAAGCAGAGCTGATCGATGCGGCCTGTGAAGAGCCCCTTTGATGCCTGAAGTCGCATAGCCAGGGCGTCATCGAGTTGGAGGTCTTCGCGGATGCAATCAGCCACGTAGTGCGTCGATGAGGTGAGGAGCACCAGCAGGTCGCCCTGGGCACGATGTGCTGCGAGCACCTCGTGGGCACCCGGTGCGACCGTATGGGCGATTTCTTCATCGTAGAACGTGCGGGAGCGAGCGATCATTTCCGCCTCGCTCTGTCCGGTGAGACCCTGGACTGCGCGCTCGAGGCCATTGTGGCTCTGCATCAGCCCGGCGTTGTAGAGCAGGCCCCACAGTCCTGCTTCCATGGCCTGGCTGAGGCTGAGCCGTCCTTGCGCTCGTTCGCGCCGGAACCACAGGTGCCCCGAACTGACGGTAATCAGAGTGCGGTCGAGGTCGAAGAATGCAGCCTTCATGGTGCGCTGTCTCAGTTCCTGGCTGGGCGGAGCACGTGGGTGAGAACATCCCACGCGCTATCAATGAGTACAATCTCGACGGCGTCACGCAGGGCCTCGGGGATGTCGAGGAGGTCCTTGTCATTCTGTCGCGGCAGCAAGACCTTCTTGATGCCGGCGCGCCGAGCCGCGAGGACCTTCTCCTTGATGCCACCGACCGGCAAGACCTTGCCGCGCAGGGTGATCTCTCCTGTCATGGCGACCTCGTCGATGAGTATTCGACCTGTGAGCAGCGAGACCAGCGCAGCGATCATCGTGACGCCAGCAGAGGGACCATCCTTGGGGATTGAGCCCTGCGGAACATGCAGGTGGAGATCCCAGTCGCCTTTGC
>CAZEIY010000091.1:0-12449 GCA_964512375.1 uncultured Rickettsiales bacterium
CGGATCAGCCTTTCTGGTACCGCGAGAAGGGAGTGCCGGTCAGCGTCATCGATCTCGATCGAGTCGGGGGTCCGTTGCGCATAGCTCCTGCAGTGAAGGGAGTCTCGTATGCCTTTAACGTGTCGGGGCAGCTGATCGATGTGGGCTCTTTGCTGTGTCTACACGATGTGCAGGGGCCTTGCGCCAATGCTGTGAAAGACAGCCAGCGCACGAAGACTCACGAAGGGACGCGCCGCTGTATGTATCTCATCTGGGGGACCTCCGATCTCCCAGGTCGCTGCGCCGAGACAGCAACCTGGGCTCGCGAGCTGCTGGCTATCGAGGGTGCGGAAGTTCGAGATGTCGATCTGACTTCTCTTCGGTCTTGAGGATTCGATAGCGACTGTAGCGAAGTGTTCGCGCGCCGCTGCCTTGGGCACCTGCTAGGCTTGGGGAATGCGCGTCCTGCTCAGCACTTCGCCTGCCCGCTACTGGCAGACAACGAATTTCATGCTGACGAACTTTCCGCCCCTTGGGCTGGCAGTTGCGGCGGCAGCAATCAGTCCACCGCACCAGGTGCATATCGTCGAGAATTCGCGGCACCGATTTCGCTCTCACAACCTCTTTCATGAGGTGCGTAGGTTTGATGCCCAGGTCATCGCCTTTACCAACAATTTCTATCCGGATTCGCTGGTCATTCAGCGAACCTGTCGTGAACTCAAGGAGGCCTTCCCCGGTCTGGTCACGATCGTCGGCGGTCAGGCGCCGAGCTTCCTGCCCGAGGAGTACATAGAACACGGAGTCGATTTCGCCGTGCTCTATGAGGCAGAGGAGACCTTCAAGGAGTTGCTTGGTTTCCTCGACGGCACGGGGGATCGCGATATCAGTGACATCGCTGGCATCGCCTGGCGCAACCAACTGGGTGAGGTGGTGGTTAACCAGAGAAGGAAGCTCCTACAGAACTTTGACGATCTGCCGATGCCGCGACGCGATCTGTTGCCCTTTTATCCTGCGTTCACGGTCTCGGGGGCTCCCGCAACGGCCATCGAAACGGTTCGTGGTTGTCCGTATCACTGCCGTTTCTGCACGCGACCGACGTACTGGGGAAAGCATCGTCTGTACAGCAACGAGAGGGTGCTCGAGGAGATCAAGCAGATCAAAAGTGAGGGCTTCCGTGAGTTGATGTTCACCGATGACATGATGTGTGCGGATATTCCTCGCACGTATGAACTGTGCGAGGAGATGCTTCGTCGTGGTCTTACGATCAACTTCGGTGGTGCCATGCGAGCCGATACGGCCGCGAAGTACCCGGATCTGATTAAGCTGATGCGTCGGGCTGGGCTGTTCTTTGTGAATGTGGGTTTTGAGTCGTACTCGCGCAAGGCCCTCAAGGGCATGAACAAAGCATCGACCATCGATGTGAATCGGCGTGCAAGTGAGACGCTGCGGGCCAATGGGATCGTTGTTCTCGGCTCGCACGTGTACGGGGCACCCGGCCAGTCCGACGAAGACCTCAACCTGATCACTCGCGATGGAATGAAGCACTGCGACCTGTTTCGGATGAACATGTACACGCCTCAGGTGGGCTCGCCCTTGTATTTCGAGATGGCCCGGAAGGGTCGGATACCCAGCAAGGATCCAGAGGACTTCAACCAGTTTGAGTACCTCTTCGATGATGGCAGAGACCCCACCGCGATGAAGCGTGGTTTTGTCGCCAAGCAATTGCAGTACTACATGCACCCGAAGATCATTGGGCAGGCGGTTCGAGGCAAGACACCGCTGGAGCACATCATTCGGCGCGCCTACCTATCGGCAGGGATGTTCACGGTGTACCGCGAACTGCGCAAGGTCGGCATCGAGATCATGTGAACGGACGGGCCGGACGTGGGCCCGCGGAATCTCGCGCTCGAGTCCAGCAGTACGCCCCCAGACGACCAGAACAAGAAAGGAGGATGACCCCCGTGGGGACCACCCTCCTTCTTGGATAGTGGAGAGCTCAGCGTGAGCTGAGCCGCTCGTCAGATCCTACAGGCTGTCCTTGAGGGTCTTGCCCGCCTTGAAGCCCACCGTTGTGGAGGGACCGATTTCGATGGTCGCGCCAGTCTGGGGGTTGCGACCGGTGCGCGCGGCGCGGGTCTTCTTGGTGAAGGTACCGAAACCAACGATCTGGACCTTGCCGTCGTTAGAGACGCCATTGGTGATGGCGGCCAGCACGTCGTCCAGCGCGGTGGCGGCGTTGGTGCGGGCGGTGTAGTTGCCGGTGGCATTGATGGTATTCACGAGCTCAGCTTTGTTCATCTCAACTTCCTTTCGGGTGGGTTTGGCGGGGGCGCAATTTCGCTCTCGCCTCATTTCGTCCGGCAACCTTACAGAAGCGAGCCAGCCTGTGTAGATAAAAATGCCCATGAAACCCATATTTCATGCGGGTTACAGCGCACTTCAAGTTCTCCACAGCTGTGGAAAAGTCAGAAAGGTCTGTTGCGACAGGTAGTTACCTCTGTTCTTTTTGCCGCAAGCCTAGTAATGGCGCGGGATGTAAGGGATTTGAAAGATATTTCTCAGGTCCGTGGAATGCCCTCTCGCACACAGCCGATGATCACTGGCTACACTCCTTATTCATCTCCTGCCAAGGAGGCCGTTCGGTGCGGATCCTCTACATTCAGAAAGATCCCTTCGTGAATGCTGGCATCACAGCGCTGGTGGCATTCTGTGCCGAGCGTGGCCACGAGAGCGAACTCCTCATTGAGAATGCTGAATACGATCTGAAGCGCTCGATCCGCCGCATCGATCCTGATGTCGTCGCCTTCTCGGTGACGACCGGTCTGCACCTATGGGCGCTGGGCGTTGCCAGCCGCATCAAGGGCTGGTTTCCGGGAATGATGACTGTCTTTGGGGGCATGCACACCACATTTTATCCGGAGATTGTCGAAGGGTCCGCTGTGGACGTGGTCTGTCGTGGGGACGGGGAGGATGCTCTGGTCGAGCTCCTGGATGCTCTTGAGGCCGGAGACGACTTCACGAGGATTCCTAGCCTGTGGGTCAAGGAACCTAATGGCACCGTGCATCGCAACCCCCTGCGTCCCCTCGAGCAGAACCTGGATCGGTTCCCCTATCCGGATCGGAGCGTCTACGACCGCTATCCGTTTGTCGTTGGTCAGAAGATTGAGGGTTTCGTTACGGGGCGAGGCTGTCCCGACAACTGCTCCTTTTGTTTCCACGTGGGCCTGAAGAAGGTGATGAAGGGCTTGGGCACCTACTCGCGGCGGAAGTCTGTTGAGTACCTCATCTCAGAGATCGAGCACTTCATCGCGCGCTATCCGCTCCGTCGTCTGGTCTTCCGCGACGATACCTTCGTCGTTGACTATGAGGGCTACGTCAAGCCCCTTCTGGAGCAGTACCGAAAGCGTATTGGTATTCCCTTTTCGTGTCTGGTACGCGCTGACTACATGAGTGAGGACAGCATCCGAGACCTGGCCGAGTCGGGCTGCTTCGCAGTGAAGATGGGAGTCGAGAGCGGCAACGAGTACATGCGGAACAGGATCATGCACAAGAATCTCTCGAACCAGGAGATCGAGGACACCATGGCCCTGTTCCACAAGTACGGGATCATGGTGCAGACCTCGAACATCCTCGGTTCTCCTGGAGAGACTCTCGATTCGGCGTGGGAGACTCTCGAGTTCAACGTGAAGCTGAAGCCGGAGCACGCCTGGTGTTCGCTGATTCAGCCCTATCCGGGCACGACGATTCAGGAGCTGGTGATGCGTGAGGGCATGCTGCCCACCGACTTCAACCCCGATGAGTTCGAGCAGAGCTACTTCATGACGACGCCGGTTGATGTCGAGAACAAGGAAGAGCTGAGCAACCTCCAGAAGCTCTTCCCGTTGGCTGTGCGGTTCCCCTGGTCTCTCCCCGTTATCCGTGAGGCGATCAAGCTGCCCCCTAACCGGATGTACAACGTCCTGTTTAAGGCGCACTACGCCTACAGCATCTTCCGGATCAACGACATGGAGTTTCTGGACTTCATGCGTATCGGGCTCTACACCCGAAACTACTTCAGCCAGACTACGTTCTGAGGGAGCTGTCGCTTCTAGGTTGCGCTTACTTCAGCTTCCTGTGTCGACCGGTTCGAGCTTGTACTGGCTGACTACCCGGTCTCGCCCAGCGTCCTTGGCAGCGTAGAGAGCCTGGTCGGCCTGTTCGAGGAGCTCCATGGAGGACATGTTGGCTGAGAGGGTCGTCACGCCGATGCTCACGGTCACTCCTAGGACCTTGTCATTCCACGGGATCTTTAGCTGCTGAACGCTTGAGCGTAGCCGCTCGGCAATGATCACAGCGAGCTCGTTGGTGGCGCCGGGCAGGAGGACAGCGACCTCCTCCCCACCGAGTCGTCCGACCAGGTCCACCGCACGCGTCCCCTTTACCAACTCTCGAGCCAGGGCCATGAGAACGGCATCTCCGGCCGGGTGCCCGTGGTTGTCGTTGAGCGCCTTGAAGTTGTCGGCGTCGATCATCAACAACGATAGCGGTCGGTCTTCGCGCCGGGCTCTCTCTCTCTCTCGCTTCATCTCTGAGAGGAAGTGGCGCCGGCCGACCAGACCGGTGAGGTCATCGTAGGTCGCCTGTCTGTGAATCTCTCGCAGCAATGTGGCGTTGTCGACTGCGGTACAGAGGTGGGTACTCAGCGCTGAGAGAAGTGGGAGGTGCTCTGGGTCGAAGGGGCCGGAGGCCTCGCTCTTGTGTAGCAGGAGGATACCTCGCGCACCGCCGGTGCCGGTGCGCAGGAGCTCTGTCAGGACATGATTTCCATCGAGGGTGCTGGTTCCGATGGAAACCTCGACTCCCTCGTCACTGCCCAGAATGGTGTCACCTTCGGGCGTGGTCACCCGGATCAGCTCGGGGAGATTTTCTGAGACTCCCCCTCGGGCGGTCAGCAGTGGCACCGCCTCTTCAATGAGATAGAGGGCGATCTCGTCGACGTCCATCATCTCGTGGAGGCCAGTGGCAGTTACTTCGACCATCGCGGCAATCTCCTGCTGGCTGCTCACCAACTGAGTAATGTCATTGAGATGGGCGAGGTAGACGTTGCTTCGGAAGATGCGGTCGTGCATGTCGACCTGACCCACGTGGTCCGCGAGCAGGTCGGCGGCCAGCTGGAAGAGGTGGCGTTCGGTGGCCTCAATGCTTCGCGGCAGTTCGGCTTCGAGAACGCCGAGGAGTCGACTCTCGGCGTTGAATATGGGGCACGCAATCCACTGGCTGTACGTCTCATCCAGACCCTTGCCTGGAAGTACCTGCAGTTCCCCCACGGCAATCGACCCCTCAAGCGGCACCTCAGAGGCAAGCATGCCCCCCTCTGCTAGTCGCTGGGCCTGTTGTTGGAGTAGCTGCGGCCTGGAGGTCGCGATGATGGTGAGAGACTCATCGAGTTCGTGGTACTGGTAGAGCAGTACCTTGTAGCAGTCGAGGAGGTCGGCCAGTACCTGGGGGACGAGCGATAGGTCGCCCCCGTTGCTCCGGCAACGCCGGAGCTGACGAGCCAACTGGCTCAAGGTTGCTAGGGCGGCCCGCTGTCGGTCGCCAGTGTGGGTGGCACTCATGGTTGAGTCGCCTAGGAGGGGTTGGGTGCGCCCCAGCGGTAGCCCGCTGGACCCTGGGTCTTGGTCGCCTTGTCATCGAGGTTGAGCAACATCATCAACATCTCGTCGTAACGACCCTGGTCTTTGGGGCTCTCGAACGTGAGGATCTGGACACCGAAGCCCTCGGGGACATTCGCTCCCGGTTGGTCGGCCCGGTGCCAGCGAACCTCCGCGTTGAATCGGACCGGCACCGCCTCTCGGCTCCAGTCGATGGGGAACTCGATGCGGACGATGGCTCCACGGATCGGTGGGTCGCCGTCGTAGGCGAGGAAGGCGCCTTCACGGGAGAAGTTCTGAGCTGTGGCTTTGTGTTGGCGACCTCGAGACCAGAACGTCACTTCCAGAGACGAAGCGATGCGGACGTGCCTCGGGATGAGGCTTCGCGATGGATCTTGAGAGTCGGCTTCCCAGGGGGGGCGTTCTGAGTCAGGTACCGGGACCGAACTCTGTGCTCGGGTCAGAGGAGGTCCCCCCTGTCTGGCAGCGGGGTAGGGGGATGTGATGTCCTGGACTGGGGGGACCTCAGCTACCAGAGGTTGGGTAGAGGTCGCCAGTATGTCTTCGGCCTTGCCCTGGGGCGGCTTGCTACCGAATTCGGCATCGTTGAGGACTGGCGGCTGGGTGCCTACGGTGCCTTCGCCCTTGAATCGTCCGAAGAAGTCATCGCTATTGTCCTCGCCATCCGTGTCGATTTTGCCCGACCCGGATTTCAGTGCCGCCGGCCCTGTTCTCACGCTCAGTTGCTCGCGTAGGCTACGGGAATCTGCCGGCCCGCCGGGGTCTATGGTGTCGATGAAGGACGAACTGGGCGGCGCTGCGACGGGCGGTGCGTCCATCGTCTCGAGTAGGGACTCTGAGGCTAATCTAGAGGCCGGTCGTCGCCGTCGTCCTCGGCCGGAAGCTGTGAGGGCTCCTCCGAGGCTTGCGGCAGGGTTCTTCCTCATCCGGCTGGGGTCAGCACCGCGGCGTTCGTCCGCGATCTGCTTGCGGATCTCGGCGCCCTTGTCGTCGGGGATGACCTCGCCTGACACCGAGTCATCAAAGAGTACCAACATCGCCTCACGGCCACGCCAGAGTCCTCCTTCGGCGAGCATCTGACCAACCGTTCCATCAATCGTGACTGCCTGGTTGTCTGTGGGGCGCCGAAAGTTCAACTGAATCCGGGTGCCCTCGGGCGGCACAGGGTCTGCACTCACTGTTGCTTCACTGGGCCCGAGGCGAGTCATGAAGCCACGTGTGACCTCTCCGGAAGTCACCGTCAACTGCACGGGGATCAGGCACGGGACGCTGGCTTGTTCGGCCTTAGACACTTCGATTCCTCTGTTGCTCTGGGGCCATGTAGTCGCCGGCTCCTAGCAGTGCGCTAGAAGTGTAACAGTCTCCAGTCCAATGACACACTGGTGTCATGGCTAGAGTCCCACGATATGTCGACCAAGGTGTGACACCAGGGCTGCGTTACGACGTAGGGTTGTGGGTTGGAGAGCCTCCCCTGCCTTGTGAGCGAGGAAGGCAGGGCGACCGTAGAAGGAGCGATAAGCTTCCTTCTGCAGACTGGAGAGCTCCGCTCGGGTCATTCCGTTCGGTTCGTAGAACACGTTGAAGATGTTCATCGATCGTTCGTCGAGTACGAATCCGCCGGCACGGTCCAGGCTTCGCCAGAGTCGCGATCCAAAGACCGGGTTCACCGGCGTAAAAAAAGCCCAGGAGATCGGTAGTGAGCAGGCGTAGCGAATCGTCTCTCTCGCCTCCTCCACGTTCTCACCTGAGATACCCAGGGAGAATCGAGCTGCGACCTCAATACCAGCCTCGTGGATACGTTGAACACCGGCCCTGCAGGTCTCTACGCACAGTGGCGAGTCCATGGACGCGGCCCGAAGGTTCTTGTCGACGCCCGAGATCAGCACAGTGTCGATTCTCCAGCATCCGGCCTGCTTCATTACGGCAAGTAGTTCTGCCGTGAAGTTGTAGGACCAGAAGGTGACTGTCCATGTCCAGCGTCTGCCCGAGTCGATGATGAGTTCGCACAGCTTTCGGGCTGCCGACTCATCAGAAGAGAAGATTCCGAAGTGATCGTAGAAGCCAAAGTCGGTGATGCCGTGGCGGTCTTCGCACTCCGCCATCTCACTGAAGATGTGCTCGGGACTGCGGATTCGGAAATTTAATGAGCCGACCGCGGGAAGGTGACAGGACGCGCAGGTCAGCGGGCAACCCCGTCCAGTGAAGAGTACGGTGCTTTGCGGCCGGTTGTAGATGTTCAGTCGGGGGTGATGATGCACCCCAACGGGAAGGAGGTCGCGGGCAGGGTAGGGCAGCGCATCGACATCGCTGAGTAAGGGGCGCTTGCGTTCCTTGAAAATGGTGCCATTCGCCTGTCGGAACACGCAGCCTTTGATTCCTGAGAAGTCTCGGCTACCACCGGAGAAGCGCGTCACGATCTCGTCGAGGGTGACCTCGCCTTCGCCGAAGACAGCCACGTCGAGGTCCGCACACTCTTCGAGGCAGAGTTCCTTGGCGACGTTGCAGTGTGCCCCTCCAAGAACCACGAGCTTCTCGGGCCAACGGGTCTTGATTGCCGAGATAAGGATGCGGGTCTTCGCCCAGGTACAGGTGACTGCATTGAGTCCAATGACATCCGGGTCGAAGGCTTCCAGTTGGGCCCAAAAGGATGCCTCAGTACATTGGTAGCTCTCGACATAGGACACTTCATGGCCCTGCCGCCGCAACCAGGCGGCGAGATAGAGCAGCGACCAGAATGGCATCTTGCCGTTGATCGTCGACTCCCGTCTCAGGATCGTACTCCCGAGTAGCTTCCGCACCGGGTCCATGCCATCAGGATGACGGAGCTCGCGGTAGGTCCACGGAGCAGCACTGAGCAGGACCCTCTTCATTTCAGTGCTCCAGCTCGAGGAAGGAAGGAGTATCGGAGCCTGAGGTGCCCGCTAGCTGTTGCCGTAGAAGGCGAGCCATCACCGCTGCGCCCTGCCCCCACTTCCCAAGGTTGTCGCGTCCAGCCATACCTCGTCCCAGCCGCACGAGCCGAGAGGGGCGCGAGTAGAAGCGCGCGTAGGCCCGTCGCTGCACTCCAGCAAGGTACTCGTGGCTGAGTCCGTTGGTCACGAACACTGCCTGGTCCGGATCGCCCATGTAGTTGCGGTAGTCGCTGGTATCGATGTCTCCATAGCGTTCAGCCATCTCTCGCAGTGGCGTGCCGACAAACGGGGTTGTGATCTTGAAGTTGGCGGAGGCGATGGGGAGGGAACGGGCGAATTCGATGGTCCGGTGGATTGATTCAGGAGTGTCCGTGGGGTGTCCGATCATGAACAGTCCCTTGGCCTCAATCCCTGCATCTACTGTCCATTGGATGCGTTCTCTAACGGTGTCGAGGTCGGTTCCCTTGAGGATGTCGCGGATCACCTCGGGGTCTCCAGTCTCGATGCCGTAAGCTATCTGCCAGCACCCGGCCTTGCGCATGATACGCAGGAGCTCCTGGTCCACGGTGCCGATGTGAGTGCTGATGTTCCAGGACATGTGTAGCCCCCGGCGGAGCATCTCTTCGCAGATAGCGTGCACTCGCCTGGCGTCCAGGGTGAACGTGTCGTCATAGAAGAAGATCTCCCGAATGCCGAATTCATCGCGAAGGTGCTCAATCTCATCAACGACGTTGGTCGCTGAGTGCACCCTGAAGCGGTTGCCAAGTATCTCGCGTCTCTCACAGAAGATGCAGGAGTACGGGCATCCACGGCTCGTATAGATGGTCGAGGCTGGCCACTCCCGATACTGGAACATCGTCATCTTGTAGGAGTCGAGGGGCGGCAGCAGGTCGCGTGCGGGCCAGGGAAGCGAGTCCAGGTCCTCGATCCATCCGCGTTCTTCGTTTACCTTCAGCGGCGCGCTCGGGTCGTTCAACTCCTCGGTGTACCAGAGCCCCGCGACCGTCGAGATGTCGCCACCCTCCTCGAGGGTGTTGCATAGCTCCAGCATCATCTGCTCGCCTTCGCCCACCGCTGTGTAGTCGAAGTGGGGGTCTCGAGCGCACTCCTCAGGAGCTCCGGCGGGGTGCGGACCGCCGACCACTACCACGGTGGAGGGAGAGATCTTCTTGATGATGGTACTAATCTCCCGGGCGACGGGCACGGTCGCTGTGTACATGCCGATGCCAACGACTTCCGGGTCGAGTCGCTGCAGAGTGCGTCTCAGCTGCATGCGGGTCGTGCCCCGGTGCCTCATGTCCTCGATGGATACGTCGTGGCCCCCGCGTCGGAGGAAGGCTGCGATGTAGGCCAGGCCCAATGGAGGGGCCTGGTTCGGGGGCAGAAGTGGCGCTGGGCGATCCGGGTCGGGAAAGTCATTCGGGTGGATCAACAAGACGCGCATTTTGGGAGTCTAGACGACGGTGGTCGACTGTTGTGTCATAAGCGCGTCCTTGACGCGGCAGCCGGCAAGGCGTAGCGATGAGGTAGTGGAACTGCTCTTCCCGAGGCTGCTTTGATCCCCAGGCTGGTGTTACTGGTCGTTACTGCAGTCGCTGCGGTGGCCCCCGGAGTCCTGTTGGCGAGTGATGCCGAGCCTACGCCCTCGGGTGTCCGCGGCTCGTATCCGCCGACAGCTGAGGTCCTCGATGCTCTCCACGATCCCAGTGGATGGACGGAGCATCGACGAGGAGCGAGGGAGGGGGTTGATGTCTACAAGAAGGATGTTGCTGGCTTCGATCTCCCCGGATTTCGCGGCGAGAAGGTGGTGGCGGTCTCCAGCGATCTCCTGTTTGACATGTTGGTGGATTTCAACACTCATGCCGGCCTGTCCAAGCGGGTGCCGTTGACGATATCCGAAGTGCTGAAGACACAGGGCAACATGATCGAGTTCTTTCAACTCGTAGATACGCCCGCTTGGACGATGGCGCGCGATCGGTGTTGGTTCAATCGGGCGGTGGTGAATCGCAACGTTGCAGGTGAGCAGGGCCGCCATCGTCAGACCTGGGAGACGCTCTCTCCCGAGCACTATCCAGAGTACTGGAAGGGCGTGCTCGACCGCTATCCGCGAGTACTGCACCTGCCAGTCTCTATGGGCTCGTGGGAGGTCGTCCCGCTCGGCCCGAAGTCCACTCGGCTCATCTACCGTGTCATCATCGATCCCGGTGGCCGTGTGCCTAATGGCTTGCAGGAATTCGTTACCGGCAAGACGTTGCCTGACAATCTCCTGCAGTTCGAGGAGGCTGCTCTTGAACGAGCAGGGCCCTGATTCCGTGGGTATAGTCGTTGCGGATCAAGAGGAAGGCCTGACCTTGAAGTACATCGACCCAGCGCCGGCCCGACCTCACGCAGCCCTTGGTCTCAGCACCTCGGTACGCGCCAGGGGCCGGGGCATCATCATCCTCTCGGGCCCTTCGAGCTGCGGTAAGGGGGCTATCGCCGAGGCGTTGCGCGTCACCTTGCACCTTCCACCGGAGAACCATATCTCCATGGGTGATGCGCTCAGGGAGACCGTAAGTAGAGCGCGCAGGGACAAGGCCTTTCTTGCTTCGATGGGGCAGAGATTCGGAATCCACCCGGATCGCCAACTCTTCGATCCCAAGGTCACGGACCCTGCGGTCGTAGCCAAGGCCACCAGCTATGAGGTCGAGCTCCTTGATCGTTTTGGTGGTGAGCCATCACAGCTCGACTGGTTGGACTACTGCGTCTCGGCAGGCCTGCTCGTGCCAGATGAGTGGTCAGAGCAGATTATTGAGGGTGTGTTGGCCGACCGAGCGGGGCGGCACGAGGCGGTGATCCTGCTTGACGGCTATCCTCGTACCGAGGTTGCTGCGAGGCACGTGCTCTCCCTTTCCGAGCGGCTCGACATCCCGATCATCAAGGTGGTTCACCTCTCCGTGTCCAAGAAGGAGATGCAGAATCGTGCATTGGGCCGGAAGCGCATGGATGACACACCCGAGACACTCGAGCGACGCTATCAATTCTATATTGATCATGTTCAGCCGAGCGTTGAGCTGCTGAAGGCACATCTGGGCAGTCGGGTTGCTGCTCTCATCGATGCCCACCAGCCGGAATACCGCAACGACGGCACTCTGGATCTTGAACAGTCGGTTCGCAATGTTGCCAATCGGGTGCTCATGGCGCTGGGCGTGAGCCGACATATCCTCGAATCCATCGACGACCAGAGTCAGCAGCGCTAGTCGCGGTCGGGCATACGGCGGTACAAACGCACGAAGGTTCCGTCGTTCAGGGGCACATCGCCGACGTGGAGCCAGTGACGCTGTTGCTGCCAGAATATGATGCAACGTCGTCCGCGCAGGGCCGTGTCACCAGGATCATCTGGACTGCCGTAGCGCATGATCACCACGTCAGAGTTCGCGATGGTCTCTTCGATGCCATCGATTGACTCGAACAGAGCGGTCAACCAGCCACGGTCCATACACTTCGACAACAGCAGCAGGTCCTGTTGGCGGAAGAGGGGAGGGCTCTTGCTCCCCTGCAGAGCTCGCCGCAAGCTCTGGTCGTAGCTTCGATAAAACAAGGGGTAGAGGTCGTCGAGGAAGGTTGCAGCCAGTGGGCGGCCCAGCTCACTGCGCAGCGGACGAAGCAACTCTTCGATCGCCTGCAGGGCAGCGGTGCCATGCCGCCCCTCAAGTTCGCCGCCGTCTTCACCTCCGAATGGGGAACTTGGGCGGTCCATGAAGTGATATTCGGGGTACAGGGCACAGAGCCAGAGCCGGTCGCCGACCCGCGAACTCGGTGCCCAGCCGGAAGCTGTGGCGCAGGCTAGGGGCCGCAGTGTGGGGTAGACGTCGAAGGAGATCACCGCGAAGTTCAAGGTCGCGCCGACGAGCAGGGCAGTGAG
>CAZEIY010000092.1:0-2277 GCA_964512375.1 uncultured Rickettsiales bacterium
ACGGCCACTGGACCCTGAACCCAGCGCGTCTACCAATTCCGCCACTCTCGCAGCGGCCGCCACCCATGGGCAGCGACAGGCGGCCGGATTATACGAGCCGAAGCGTCTTGGTCAACCACACCGACCAGGAAAGCGCGTAGCCCGGAGCAAGGAAAAGGGAGCACCTAGGAGGTCACGTAGAGAAAGAGCAGGATACCGATCGGGTAGACCAGTCCGAGGTTCGACATGTTCGACGCTGCGAGGTTGTCCAGGCTAAGTTGGCAGGCTGCGCGGCCCGTAGCATCTCCTCGTGCAGCAGCGAACACCGCGAAGAACGTCGTCATTTCGGGCAGGGAGGTCACCACGCCCAGTATCCAGCCCACCGCCACCTGCGGAACATCCAGTCCGACAACGATGACCTCAGCCACCTCCCCCAGACCCTTGCCAATGAAGATGATTCCCAGCATCCCGCCTGCCAACAGCGCCAGGCCAAACAGTCCCCTCTTCGGCACGGAAGAGGCCTCCTGCGCTGACTCCAAGGCAACAGGGGCTTGCTCAGATCCACCGAGCTTGTCGCTGATCATGCGGTCGGCGACCAGGTAGAGGACAAAGAAGCCCAGCAGGAGCCCAGCCATCCATGGTGCGCGGGCCCACCCGTCATTGCCTGCCAACACCAAAGGAACGACAACTGCTGCTGCTGTGAAGCTCAGTTCACCAATGAAGGCGCGCTGCAGCAGGGTGCGCCCTCGCCGGTAGTAGAGGGCTGCGGCCAGGAACAGGAGGCAGTTGATAATGTTCGAAGCAGCAATGTTCCACAGACCCGCACCAAGCAGGCCGCGTGCTGCAGTGGCCGCCGTGCCTACCAACTCAGGAGCAGACGTGGCGTAACCAAGCAACTGGCCCTGCACCTTCTTGGGTACGTTGTAAGCACGTGCAACCTCCTGGAGGCCGGCAAGCAACATGTACCGCGTCACCGCCACAACCAGCAGAGCGAGGCTGATGAACTGAGCAGAGGCGAGCAGCAGGCCTGGCGAGGTATCAGTCACGAGGCCCCTTCACCGAGAACCTCACCCAAACCGACGCGGAGTTCTGCACCCCGCGCGACGACAAGAGGCTGGAGCAACCACGCAACAGCAGCAGCTAGGACGCCATTGGTTAGGATGCTTGGCAAACGATGCGGTTCATCTTCTTCACTGACCGCCATGAGGTGAACGTCACGTCCTCCGCTGCGAGCGAGCAACTGCGAACCAGCGAAAGGTACAACATCATCCTCTGGACAATGAATCAAGAGCGCGCGACTACCCTCTGGAAGGGCGCGTTCCTTAGTGAGCGTAACGCCCGCACAGGCCAGGAATAGGGCGGGACCCGTCCAACTTCCCTCAGCCATCAACCGGAGCAGCACTGCACCGCCGAAAGAGGAGCCAATGAGAAGCTGCGGAACAGGTTCCTGCGCGAGTCGTGCTCGCACCCGCTCCATAGGCACCGAAAAGGCTCGCTCCATTTCACCGGCAAGATCAATGGATCGTCCGGCAGCACGCGACTCAGCGAGCACCTCTCGAGCGACAGAAGTGTCGAGGTCCACTCCGTCGCCACCGAGCCGATCTCGGAGCCAGGTCCCCTTCGCGCCGTGAGGGCTGCTCTCGAGACCGTGAAGATAGACCACTTCACCTGGAGCAAGAAAAGAGCACAAAGCATCACAGAGTACGGTGTCAGCAGAGAGCACGGGGCAGGTCCTGGCTGGAATCATCAGCGACGAGAAGGGGCCGCACACTGGACTATAGACCAACCAAGTTGAACTTCAGGGTAGCGCTCCGTTGATCTGCGAACTGCTGGGCCAACCATCACGCACCACAACCTCGGCGACCGTTGTGAGTAGGTGCCCTGTAGGCATGGCGATCGTCGTACTGTTGAGAAAGCGCGCAGTGACGGCGAAGTTCGGATCAGAGAGCACTGGGTGGGTGCTTCCATAGCTGTCAGCCCAGCGCTGCAGATCTGCCTGGCTCGGCGCCCCGCTGGCCTCGTTCTCACCCATGAGGCTGATCACCATGAGGCCCTCATCTTTCTTGCTCTGGTACAGGGCTTCC
Organism: uncultured Rickettsiales bacterium; assembly: GCA_964512375.1. Taxonomy (GTDB): domain Bacteria; phylum Myxococcota_A; class UBA796; order UBA9615; family UBA9615; genus UBA6601. The sequence continues at coordinate 2,064 of CAZEIY010000092.1, forward strand.
AGCCCCGGGGCCTCCCCCCTGCACGCGCCTCACCAGAATGCCGCCGTGATCAAGAACACTGCCTGCCCACAGAAATCATGCAGGCGGACCATCTCTCCTGTCTGGCTCAAGAGCTCGAAGTTGCCGGTGACCTGTCCAATCTGGTTGCCCTCGGGTGCAATATCATCCCGGCATGGATCGATGGGCCAGCCAAGGGTGTACGGGTGGTCATCGC
>CAZEIY010000092.1:2287-2899 GCA_964512375.1 uncultured Rickettsiales bacterium
TCAACCTCTTCCTCGTCCTCCCAGCCGTCGCCGTCCGAGTCTGTATCTAGCGGATCGGTTCCCAGTTCTTCCTCCTCGGAATCGCTGAGCCCGTCGCCATCCGAATCGACCCAGGCTGGACTGCCGCCATCCCCTCCGCTGCTATCGTCACCGCCGCTACCGCCATCGTCGCCAGCACCCCGCTCTGCATCGCTGCCACTGCTGCGATCGCGCGAGTAGGGGTCGCAGCCCAACACGATCAGCGCGAGAAGGGATGAGACAACGACAAGTAGAGATGTCGGGCGACGCAGCATGTTCCTCCGGCGGGGACGACTGATAATAGTCGCCGACACCGGATGGGTCACACCGATTATTGTGGTCTCAGATCCGCAAAGAATCCTAGTTGCAGTCCATCGCCAGTTCAAAGGGGCCAGCGTCACCAGCGTAGCCGTCCACCACGAGTATGTAGCTTCGGCTGCCTTCGGGCTCGAACTCGAGATCGTTAAAGCCCCGATCTACGAACGCATCAGCAAAGCAGAAACCAGACCCGGCATCGAGGAGAATAAGGTCATGGTTGATCTCGAACGGTCTCGCATCAACCAGAGTCAGTTCGACGCTGCTCGCTGCGCCAAA
>CAZEIY010000092.1:2909-9393 GCA_964512375.1 uncultured Rickettsiales bacterium
AGGCGATTTTCAGCTTCGGTTGCCATCTCGGTGTCCCCAGAGATCACCTCTCCACAACGAAGACTGCCGACCACAGCACAGTGGGGCGTCGAAGAGGCGTCCGCGTCGAGGATTGCACTGTCATTACCGAGGAGCTCATCGCTCGAATCGAAGGCACGTGCGACCACAATGCTCCCGTTGGGATCACTGGAGAAGCGATGACGAAGACGGAACTCGGGTCCACTCACTCGCTCAGACCCGCTCTCCTCATCCTCGAGCAGTTCGCCGTCCACAGAAAACGTCACGTATTCCACGTCACCGATGAGGTCGAGGACATCTGCCTCGAAGGCCCAATCGAGGGCGCCTAAGGCAGCGGGCCAGACAGCCATTTCGCCACGAGTACGTCGCACAGTGACATCGACCGTATCGGTGTCCAGCAATACCCCTGAGTTGCTGTAAAGACGAGCGGTCAGAGTGCGCTCACCAGTCAAGAAGAACTCTACATTCGCATGCGCCGGGTTTTCGCCAACGGGCGAGCCAATGCGGAACGCACCAGCCCAGAATTCTACCCAGGGGCCGCCATTTCTCTCTGCTCGGAGCACCACCGGATTGCTCACCTCATCGCCGGTGCGCGGCTCTACGAAGCGCACGGAAGCAGACCCAATGCCGGATGTGCCTCCATCATCGGAACTGCCGCCACTATCGCCGCTGGATGATCCACCACAGCTGCCACCACAGCTTCCGCCAGACGATCCACTGCCGCTTCCAGGGCCACTACCGGCGCCACTCGATGGCGGGTCATCTACTGGGTCCGAATCCGAGGTGCCAGCCTCACCACAGCTGCTGCCGCCATAACGAAAACAGGTCACCATCTCGAGGTACGCAGACCACGGAAAGTGCGGCCCCGGGTCCGATCGGTACGATCCAGGCACCTCGGAATGCGCGATGAAGTGCGATCGATCAATAGGAATGTCGTAGGTCTCGCTCAGCCAGGCGCTGAGGCGAGCGGAGCTCTCCAACAGAGGTGCTGTCCAGGTGGACGCATTGGCCGCTACACCCTCATGCTCGATACCGATGCTTCGGTCATTTGCAGGGCCCGCATGCCACGCTCGCTGATGATCAGACACCATCTGCGTCACCTCGCCATCGGATTTCCGAATCACGTAGTGGGCTGAGACCTCAGAGCCCGCATTCCTAAACCACGAGATCGCACCACTGTAGCTTCCCTCAGTGGTGTGAATGATGACCTGATCGATCGACGAGATCCCCGCAGGACGACTGGAGAAGTTGGCCGAGCTCGCTGGGACAAAGCGGCTCGCACCGTCATAGCCGTGGGCCGCAACGTCTCTGCCGACACTATCGGACGGTGGCGCCAGCAACTCGATGTCTGCCAGTCCAGGCAGTTGACGCACGGGAAGATCGACGGGATCGCCATTGGCTGCAAACGTCACCAGACCACGCTGCAACACCTCAAACACAGCGAGCGCAAACTCCTGATCAAGCCAACGCTCACCGAGACCAGGCCAATGCTCAATAACGGGCCACCACCGAGCGTCCACCTCCATACCCACATCAGGAGCCAACTGGGCGCGGTTGTTGGCGAGCAATGCCGCAGCGGCTACGAAGGACGCGACCAGTTCCTCTTCGATGAGTGCAGGTTCAAGGCCTGTCAGACTCGTTGCCTGAACAATCTGAACCGGACTGAGGCCCATCCAACCCATCGTAGGGCTGCACTCGCCGTGACCTCCGTGGACGGGGCTGAGGGAGGTGCCCACCCAGCTCAAGGCCAGCAAGAGGTCGCCGGGGACCGCATAGTGAGAGCCGACCTGGGCAGCGAGCTCCTGGACGGGCAGTGCGTGCAGATCGGCATAGTTGATTGGAGCGTCGACACCGGGGCCGAGCACACCTGCTGAGTTGGGCTGGAGCTGAGGGGACGAGAAGCAGGAGACACCCAGGACCAGCACGATGGCGAAGAAAGAGAGTCTCGCAGGGATCTGGTTCGTCACGACCACTGTTATCCCAAGAGCGATTTGCAGACTTGATGCGGTCGTGTGTTCTTTTCGTTGCGCATGACAACGACTTCGCAACACCGAGGGGCTCATCACGCCCACGCGACTGATAAGCTCGGCTGGACAGAGAACGCGACCTATCTATGACCCGACAAGGAACCCGGACTGGTCCCAACGAAAAGAGCCACAAATGACAACATCACTCTCGAGCAAAGCCCTACCCCTACTCATCGCCGTGGTGATGCTATGCCTCGCGGTGCCCGTCCGAAGCGCGCACGCCGCTCTTCCGGTGGGTTTTGATGCGGCGGTTGGAATCGGCATCAATGGTGCCATCGACTTCAAGAGTCCGGCCCTCGACCTTCGCGCCCGCGTCGAGTTGCGTATCGGCCCGCTTGCTCTGGGAGCGGGAATTCGTGGTCTGCCTTCATTCATCAAAACACAGATGGCTCATCGCACCCTGGTTTATGGGCACGTGGGGCTCAACATCCCCCTTCCTAAGGCGCGCATCATCGTGCGCGCGGGAGTTGGTGGCGGCACCGATTCCAGCCAGAGCAAGCTCTTTGGCGTGCACGAAGTAGTGGGCCTCCACCTCTTCCCCGCCAAGATCATCGGTGTGGGCTTCGAGGCGGACTTCGATCAAACCCTCGACGTAGAGGCAGAGACCTGGAATCGCGGGATCTCTGGACTGGCCCTTTTCCTGCTCAGGCTCTAAGAAGCTTCGACCTTCTCTCTGGCAGCTTCCAGGCTCGGCAACAGCCTGTCGACACCACGATTGAGCGTCACAGCGCCAATGGGTGCGGTGATCAGCACAGCCAGTACTCCCGCACACAGGATCAACTCAGCATCCCCCCGACTGAGCGCCACGGCGCCGCTCGCAGCGAGTACTTGATCAAGGGGTAGCGCCGCGAATGCGGCTTGAATCGTAGCCTTCGGCACATAAGCCAGCGCACAGGCCAGTCGTTCTCGGGGCTCCAGACCCGACCCCAAAGTCGCCACGTAGCTACCAGCAAGGCGTCCCACCTGGCCCAGCAGAACGACAGCTGTCACAGCCAGCCCGGCAGCAGCCACAGCCTCGACGTCCAACGCGGCGCCAATCAAGCCAAAGAGTGCGTACTGAGCCAGGTCCCAGGCCCGGCGAAGGCCCAAATCCAGGGGCTGGCGCAGCTGCGGAGCGACATGACGCAGACTCAAGCCCATCGCGACGTGCGCGAGAAGGAACGAGAAGTGCCAGACAAGTCCTGCCCAGAGAAGGAACCCCGCGACAGCCAGCACCACATACAGCAGGACCCCCGGCACGAGCCGCTCCAGGCGCTCTCGTAGAACCCTACCCAGGAGCGCTCCTGCGGCGAGTCCAGCGACCAGACCGATGCCTACCTTCCAGACGAGCACCGGGAGCAAGCTGGCCAGATCTGAGCTACCCGCGAGCGCAGCGTCAAGGGCGACGCCCATGAGCACCAGTGCGAGGACATTGTCCAGTGGCGCACCGACGAGCAGGGCGCTCAAGACACGCCGTGGTCGCCCCTCTTCCGGCCGATCCTCGAGCAGAGCAAGCAAGCCCGGCAGGACGATAGCTGGCGACAGCGCTGCAACCAGGAAGGCCAGCACAGCCGCCACCAACGGCTCCAGATCGAGAAGCCACATGGAGGCGGCCCAGAGCACAGCAGCATCAGCGAGCAGAGGGATGAAACCCAACCGCATGCCAAGGGTTCCGAGCCGGCGTAGCTCCGTCACAGACAGGCCCAGACCAGCCCGCAGAAGCAGCACAGTAGGGATCGCCACACGAAGGGGAGAAGAGAACTCCTCCAGGCGTGGACCACGAAGAGAATCGAAGCCGAGATCGATCCCGGCCACCAGGGTGCCGGCCATGATCATGCCCAGAAGAGGAGGGAGTCTGACCAGCGCCGCGCCGCGGGCGAGCAGCCACGTCGCGGCAGCAAGCAGCAAGACATCGAGCAGCAGCGCCATCGCCAGAGACTCTAACGCGGAAGCGCACGAGGTGCTCTGGCCGCGGACTTGCTACCCTGCCCCTCCAGCGGCACCGCTTTCAGCAGGAGCCCAGAGGAGGAAGTCTTCGTGGATCCATTCTTGTACCAGTACGGCGTCGGCGGAGTCGTCTTCGTCGTCGGCATGGTCTACGCGGCGCGCCAGGGCTACATCGGTACGAGCGGCAAGGGATTACGTAACCTGGTCATCTGCCTGACCGGCCTCGCCGCCTTCATGATCCTGCAGGGCACCCTGCAGTACGCACCCATGCAAGAGGCAGCGGCTATCCCATATAAGGGTGGTTACGAGCGCGCCGAGACGCTGGGAACGGGTCTCGATTACGCCATCATGGTTGGCTACTTCGTCGCCATGCTGCTGATCGGCACCTGGTTTGGACGGGGCAACACCTCCACCAAAGACTTCTTCTTCGGCGGTCAACGCTTCTCGTGGTGGCTGATCGCCTTCTCATTGGTCGCTACCACGGTCGGCTCCTACAGCTTTGTGAAATACAGCAAGGTGGCGTTCACCTTCGGCACTGCTTCCACACAGACCTACCTCAACGACTGGCTATGGGTACCCCTGCTGCTGTTTGGCTGGCTCCCCATCCTCTACTTCAGTCGCGTTGTCTCTATTCCCGAGTACTTCGATCGACGTTTCGGACCCCGAGCACGCCAGCTCTCGACCTGGCTGCTCCTCGCCTACCTGATTGGCTACGTCGGCATCAACCTCTTCACCATGGGCCAGGCACTGAGCATCCTGCTTGGCTGGCCCGTACTCGGTGCCGCTGTGCTGGTGGCCTCCGTCTCAGCCGTCTATGTCACGTTCGGGGGCCAGACCAGCGTCATCATGACGGACCTCTTCCAGGGAGCAATGCTCCTGGCGACGGGCCTCATCCTATTGTTCCTGGGCATGAACTACCTTGGCGGCGCCGGAGAGTTCTGGGAGCATCTGCCCCGTGGGCACCGAACAGCCTTTCCTCACTTCAACGCCGACGCCAGCTACCCAGCCGTCGGCATCTTCTGGCAAGACGCCATGGCCAACTCAGCGATGTTCTACTTCCTGAACCAGGGAATGGTGATGCGTCTGCTGTCGGCCCGCTCGGTCGAAGACTCTCGCAAGGCAGTCGTCGCCATGATGGCCATCCTCATGCCCCTGGCCGCCATCGTTGTGGCCTCGGGTGGATGGGTCGCCCGGGCACTTGTGCACGCAGGCGTGCTCCCGCCAGACATTGCTCCCAAAGAGAGCTTCTTCATTGCGGCTGAGTTCCTCACCCAACCGGGTGTGTTCGGATTGGTGATGGCCGCGCTGACGGCCGCGCTGATGTCGACCGTCGACACCTTGATCACAGCGATCGCGGCCATTGTGGTCAACGATGTCTACAAGCCCCGTCATCCTGAGGCTGACGACCGCAGGTTACTCCGAGTCGCACGCATCTCCGCGGTGGGAATCACACTCTTCGGCATCGCGCTGGTCCCCATCTTCCAGAGTTTTGGCTCCATCTACTCCGCGCACGGGGCCTTTACTGCCGCGGTCACGCCGCCGCTGGTCGTGGCGTTGATGCTCGGTGTGTTCTGGCGACGCTTCACCCCAACCGCTGCGCTATGGACTATGGGCTTCGGTTCGGTGGTGATCGCTGCGTCTATTGTCTGGCCGCAGATGATCGCGCCCTTCGCACACGGTGTCGAGATGCGCGATGTCGGTGATGGCTTCCTCGCAGGCAAGGACCAGTTCAAGTTCATGCGTGGTTTCTTCGGCCTGGTTGTCTGTAGTGCCATCGGCATCACGGTCACCTTCGCGTCACGAGCACGTCCGTTAGACGAGGTGCGCGGTCTGGTCTGGGGAACTGTCTCGGACGCCATCGAGCGCTACAAGGGCTCCCCAGGCTCTGAGGTTACCGGCCCCTGGGTCCAAGCGGTCCCGCAGAAAGGCGAGCTTGATGAGGTCCGCGGCGCGGCCATGCTGCCCGTGGTGCATGTGTCTTCTGCACTGTCCGCCGCTCTGGACGGAATCAAAGAAGGCGACCTTCTCTACATAAGTGATTCAAGGGCATGGCTCGGTGGACTGCGCTCCTCCCACGCCGTGGTCGGAGGCACGTTCGAGGCGGCGGAAGCGAGCGTCCGCATGGGCCCCGCACCGTTCGCGGTAGTCATCTCCAAAGGCCGCGAAGACCTCTCCCTACGCGTCCGAAAGCTGTACTGAGGAGGTCGGCACCGTTGACCTTCCCGCCTTCCTCCCCGTACCGTTCACCGGCGCTGCACCCGATTCGACTACAACCCCGACCTGATTCGGAGTCCTCATGACACGCTTAGCTCTCCTCTTGATGCTGTCCGTACTGCTCCCGACCGGCTCGACATTGGCCGCCAGTTCCGATTCCGAGACAACACCAACTGAAACTGAAGCAGAAGCCAAGACCTGCGGATCCGACTGCACCAAGCCCTGCTGCGCAAAGAAAGAGGCCGAAGCAGAAGCCAAGACCTGCGGATCCGACTGCACCAAGCCCTGCTGCGCAAAGA
>CAZEIY010000092.1:9493-12329 GCA_964512375.1 uncultured Rickettsiales bacterium
AAGAGGCCAGCAGGTGCACGAAAGATGGTGGCGAAAAAGCTCGCTGCAGCAAGAGCAACTGCAAGCGCGGGAGTTCCTCTGGCAAGGGGCGCTGTGGTGCCCATGGACACCGCCACAAGCTGCGCCTCCCGGCAGGCATCAGCATCACACCCATCGCAAGAGTTCAGGTTCGCACGACCCTTTTTGACCAGGACGACGCCGATGCGAACGACCCGGTGGTCTACGGGGACCCGGGCCTGCGTGAAGGCATCTCGCTACGTCGAGTGCGGGTCGGTATCGAGGCCTCGTGGAAGGACATCATCACGTTCCGCATCGTGGGGGGCTGGGACAACCGCTATGACGCATTGAGCAGCGCGCCAAGCTACCCGACGCTCGAAGAAGCCCTGTTCAAAGTGAGTCACGTCCTGCCCATCGAACTGGAAGCGGGCCTGGGCCGAGTGCCTTTTGGCCGACAGGCCCAAGCCTCGTCGGCCCACCTCGCCCTCGTGGAGCGTTCCCTGGCCAGCCAGTCCATGTCGCCATCACGCGAACCCCTCGTCGCCCTGCGCGGCGCCATCGGACCCAAGGACAACAAGGTGCTTCCCGAGGGGGCGCTGCGCTGGGCCGTCGCGCTATCCAATGGTGACTCTCCCTGGTCAGGTGACCCCAACCCATCACCACGCCTGAGTGGACGGCTCAGCCTCGACCTCGGCAAGGCCTGGCGCTCGCAGGAGACCGGCCGCGACGCCAGCGGCTTTGGCCTTTCCGTAGGAGGCAGCATCAACCATAACTGGGGCCTGGAAGCACGAACCCTGACCGGCGGAGTCGATCTGGGTATTCAGATCTGGCGAATCAACATCCAAGGAGAGCTGATTCTGGCCAGAGCGACCCCGACCTTCGACACCGAAGGACTCCCGTCACTGCTCTCGGAACGATCCAGCATGGGCTGGTACGGACAGCTGGGTGTGGTCATCATCCCCGGCTGGCTGGAGCTGGCCGCCCGCGCCGGAGGCTACGATGACAACCAGGCTCTCTCCGATGCTGGAGATCGCCTCGACATCGGCGGCGGCGTCAACTTCTTCCTCTTCGATGGCCACTTCAAGGCACAGCTACACTACGTCCACCGCACTGAGCTGAGTGATGGCTACGCTACAGCCAATGACTCGCTCATCCTTCAGGTGCAGGCACTGCTCTAAAAAGAGACTTCGGTAGCGGAAGCGCTGGGGCCGCAGTCAGCCGCCTACTCCGACGCCGGACGGAACCACTCCGGGATCCGACCGAGTGCCTCAAAGGCGACCCCATCGCCATTGACGTCCCCATCTACATCCAACCAGATGGGATTGGTGAAAGCGAAGGGGAATATCGCGAAGGTGCGCTCGAATGGCGCGCTCTCAGAAGCAAGCGCGGCACCTCCGATACTGATGTCAAGACTGCTCAGAGCGCCAACGACAATCTCGTTCAACTCAAGCTTGGGTACTCCTACCGGCGTAAACAGAGGTGAGAGGTCCTGTTCGCCCATAGCGACAGCGACGTACCAGGCATCCCGCGGTGCCCCCTGATCATCAGTAGGCTGCACCGACCAGACAGTGTCTATCTTGACGACTCCATCGCTGGAAATATCTTCTCCAACGAACTCATGGATCATCCGACCATTCTCATACAGTTCGACACGGTCAATGGACATCCAGGTCGGCGCCTGAACCCGAATGGCAACCTCCGCTGAGCCCGTCGGGGCAGAGACATCGCTGCCGACCCCACCACCATCTATCGAGAAGTGGATCAGTGGCCCGTAGCTGGGTACCACTTTGTGCTCTCTGATGGCCTGCGCAACAGTCCGTTCGTCGATCGATTCAGGAGCATCCACCGCAGAACTCACAAAGTTGCGGGGACAGCCTGACTCAATCGATGTCGTGCCGTGCGTGTCCGAGTTCCCCAGCGCAGTGTGGCGATAGCCGAGGTTAAGCAGTGAGAACCAATCATCGAGCTGGCCCTCCAGTGCGTCACTGACCAGGGCAGTGCCAGCATCCATCCCGGCCTGTTCCGCAGCAGTTCGCTCGATCATCCGGTACAGCGAGGCACCATCAGGGCATTCAGCCATTGGCTGGCCAGCCTCAACAGCCCTATTGCACTCCACCTCATGGTGAGTAGGAGTGCGAATCAGATCGAGACGCTTGCCGTTGAGGATCTCAATGGCTTCGAAGTCGAGGGTGAAGTTGTCTTCGTCGAGCAGATCGTTGCCGCCGAGGAGATTGAGCAAAGGGCTGTCCAATTCAGGGGAGAGCAGTCCCCCCTCGAACGGATTAAAGCCGAACTGGTCAAAGTATCCGAGGATGCCGTCCCTGGGATGGCCAATATAGACGATGGTCTCCTCTGGAGTGTAGGCGCCCAACTGTGCCACGCCGGAGATCACCGAAGTGGGAGTGAGGCCCGTCCAGTCCAGCGCCCCACCCTTAGGCCGGTTGTGGTCGATGACCAGCGGGAAACCCAGGTAGTGCCCGACCTCAATCCCCGTGACCTCAAGGCCCGAACTAGCCTGCAGCCAGGCGTCCAGGCCCATCATCTCGAGCGCAGGGCGATAGTCGGTGATCACGTCGTGATCCGTTGCCGCAACATACTCGACGCCCTCGCAAGCCATTGTGGCTACTCGCTTAGTCAGAGCCACGCCCGAGTCGTGACTGGGCGCAGCGTGCACGTGCAGATCCGCCGAGATATAGCCAGAGCTGTCCATCTCGCGATGCAGAACGGCGTCAATGCGACTCGAAGCGCCTGCTCGCACCAGCAGCCCCTCGCTGCTGCCCTCATCGGCGCTGTCCCAGAGCGAATACTCGATGCCGCGAGTGATGTAGACTTGGTAGCG
>CAZEIY010000093.1:0-12325 GCA_964512375.1 uncultured Rickettsiales bacterium
TTCAGGTGGTAGATGTGCGCCTACCGGGTTGTAGACGAGATCGAGCACCAGGTGGCTTTCGGAGTGCCCATAGCCGACCTTGTTGAGCTGCCGCAGGGCCGCGATGCTGAGGTCGAACGCTCCCTTTCCCCTCTGCTTGTCTACATTGTCTTCGAGATAGCAGGGAAGACTGGCTACGACTTCGACTCGATGTTCAGCAAGGAAGGGGACGAGGTCCTCCTGATCCGGCTCGAACAGTACACTGAGATTGCAGCGGTCGATCACGCGCAGGTTGAGCTCGGTGGCTGCGCGCACCAGCGTCCGGAAGGATGGGTTCAACTCTGGCGCTCCACCCGTAAGGTCCAGAATTTCGAGATGTGGCGAGGCCTGCATCAATCGAATCAGGCGGTCGGCCGTCGCCGAGGTCATGCTCTCTGTGCGCTTTGGTCCGGCGCCGACATGGCAGTGCTGGCAAGCCTGATTGCACACTTTACCGACGTTGACCTGCAGCCATGTGACCTGGGCCGCTGTCAGTGGGGCGAGGCCGGAACTCTGTAATGCGGCAGGGAATGATGCAAAGTGCATCGCCGCACGATAGCAGTCAGCGCTCGCCCCGCTCACGTAGGATGAGCCTTCATGGGACGATCACCGCCAAGGGAAGACAGCGAGGCCTCTAGAGCGCTGCGCTCGGCGGGCTTGGCGTTATTCGTAATCCTCGCTCTGCCTCTCGCTGTCATCGCCGCCGGCGGTCTGTTCGGCTTGGGTCTGGAGCGCTCGCTCCCACCTTGGTTGAGCGGCTCGGTGGCGCTGGTCATGGTGCTGGTGCCGTCCTTTGGTCTGCGCGCGGTCTTGTCGGGCTCCCGTTCTACCTCGCCCTTAGCCCTGTTTTTGTGGTCACTCGGCCTGCTCGTCTGTCTTCCGCTCTACGTAGGAGACTTCCCCTCTTCGGTGCGGTTGGGCCTGAATGTGGCACTGAGTCCTGCTGGTGAGCCCATTGCCGAGGGCGCTGCCCGGCTCGGCTCTCTCGTTGCTGGAAGGCTCTCCGAAGGCGGGAGACCTTCTCTCCCTCGTGCGGCCGAGATCCGTGACGATGTCCAGGGACCTGCTGTAGACCTCATCACCGCCGAACTTCCGGGGTCGCCTGCTTTCGTTGCTGAGAAGGAAGAACAGGGGGAGGTGCAGACGGTGACTCTGGCTGTCGATGGTGAGGGTATGAGCCTCAAGGTTCAGGCGATGCTGGAATCTGAGGGCCGCTCCCGGGAGGTGCAATTCCTCTTCGATACGGGCGCAACGCTGACTACCTTGGATCGTAGGACTCTAAGAGAGCTGGGAGTCGATGTCTCCGAGGATGCCCCGACGGCTACGCTGCAGACCGCCGCCGGGCAGGTGGAGAGTTCGGTGGTTCTGCTCGATCGCCTCTGGTTGGGGAGCGTCGCTATCGAGAATGTTGCGGTTGCTGTCTGTGAGCCGTGTGCCCAGGAGGAGACGCGAGGCCTGCTTGGGCTCAACGTTACGAGCTTGTTCGATGTGACGATGAACTCCGGTGAGCAGGAACTGAGGTTGCGACCGGTGTCGGTGTCAGGGGACCGACGTCTCGATGTGAACCACTTCGTACAGCTCGATGCCACCGTGACGATGTGGCGCCTGGGTCGAGTCGAGGTAGCCGTCGAGGCGAGCAACGCCGCCGAGGTACCGATCTCTGAGCTGGTGGTGGAACTGGTCTGCGGTGAGCGCAGCTTCGCGGTTCAGATCGATGATGTAGCGGCTGGCGACAGCGCTGGTACGGAGTTGGAGCTTCCACGTGGGACGGACTGCCGCACGTACCAGGTCATTCTTCGCAGCGCCCGTTGGTGATTAGAGCAGGAACTTCTTGCCCTCGAATTGTTGGTTAATGGGCTCTCCATCCGAACGCTTGCCTCGGACTCGGACACTCCATTCGACGGTGCCCCTCGCGACCGTGGGGAACGTGATCTCGCTCCGCCAGATCCGGGTCTTTCCTCTGCTACCCGAAGGCTTCAGCGTCACCTTCTTTCTTGGGCCGTCGCTCAGCTTGAATTCCACGCTGACATCCAGCTCTGCCACGTCCTTTCCCTGCACCATGAAGTAGCCACGCTTGCTTCCATTCTCGCTATCCGGCTCCCAGACCCAGGCCCATCGGAACGAGTCTTGCTGGAGAAGGCTACCGACGCTCTTGCTGGCTGTCTCACGGCGGTGACTTGAGCGGCGAGTCCGTCGCTTACGGGTTCTGCTGGCTACATCGTCTTCGTCTCGCATGTAGCTCTCGGGGTCATCAAGGCTCTCGCTCGTTCTTGCCGTACCGGCACCTCTTGTACGTCGGGATCTCTTCGAGACGAGAGAGGTCCAGTTTTGGCGTTTCACGTTGCCGGCCGAAGGAATTTCCTTTTCAAGTTGTAGCTGCTGTCCCTCGTCTCCTTGTGGCTCAACCACTGCAGGCTCCTCGGCCGCGGCGGAGGCCTCAACTGCTGCTGGTGGCTCAACCTCCGCGGTTGGTTCAGACGCGGCGGGTGGCGTGGCTGGTGTCTCCTGACGGGGCACTGTCTGTGCTTCGACCCCTGACGTTGGTTCAACCTCAACTGTTCGCTCAATCTCCGCGGGGTCGTCGGGCGCTACCGGACTCCCCGACTCGACCGGGTCCGTAGTCGTGATCGGGTCGCCTTCGGTCTCGCCGTTAAGCAACTTCCCACCCAGGAACGTGATGCCGACAGCGGCGAACGCAACGACGACACCGCAAATCAGCCCGATTAGCAGGCCAGCTGACAGGCCCTTACGGCTGCCACGCTCGTTCCAGAGAGTGCCGGGCGGTTTATGCTGCTGGACGGGTTGATCCAGGGGCATGGTCTTGTCGGGACCGGGATACCCTGGCTGGACGCCAGCCGGCGGCAGTGGAGCCTCGCGTAGAGAGCCAGCGGCTTCACCATCTTGGGCGTATTGAGCGCGGGTTGCTCTAACCGATGCTGCCGCCTTGGCTGCTGCTGCTGGTTCGAGGTGGGCAGGCTTGTCGGTCTGCAGGGTGGGCTCGAGGTAGGAGGGGGGTTCGTCATCTAGACTCGACCAGGACGCTCGCTGCTTTGTTGCTCTTCGACTCTCCGTCTCTTTCATCAGCTCACCGATCCAGAGCTTCATTGGGGAGGCCATCGGCAGCCCTGTGCAGAGCGTCTGCAGATCGGTCTCGAGGGCAGCGGCATCGGTATAGCGTTCGCCTGGTGCCACTCGAAGACAGCGTTTGACTACCGGGCCGAGGCCTGCACAGTAGGCGTCTAATTGCCCGAGAATGTCCGAGTCGGCGAGGCGTTCTTCGACCTGGATAACGGACGAGAGCACGCTGATGAGGGTGTCGCCGCGGAACAGGCGCTTGCCCAGAGCCAGCTCCACGATGATAGCGCCGAGTGAGAAGAGGTCCGAGCGCCGGTCCAGCTTCTGGCCTCCGACCTGCTCGGGCGACATGTAGGCGGGTGTGCCTTTGGTGGTACCGGTCTGGGTCAGGGTGGTCGACAAGGCGCTCGCCTTGGCGATGCCGAAGTCCATGACTTTCACCAACCCATCTCGGCTGATGATGATGTTGCTGGGCTTCAAGTCGCGGTGGACAAGGTGGGTCTCCTGCCCCACAGCCTCGAGGTTATGGGCGTGGTCCAGACCCGCGCAGATCTGCATGCTGATATCGAGACAGCGCGAGGGTTCCAGTTCCGGTACGCATTCGAGCACTTCATCGAGGACCACTCCGCGTACGAGCTCCATGGCAATGTAAGGGTGGCCATCGACCTCGCCGTAGTCGTAGGTCTCGACGACGTTGGGGTGGTGCAGCAGGCCACCTACTCGAGCCTCGTTGATCAGTGCCCGACGGAGGTTGTCGTTGTCCGCCGCGACGGCTGCGCGCACGATCTTCACTGCGGCGGGTTTGCGGAAGCCCTCGGAGCCCTGCAACTCAGCGCGGAACACGCGCGCCATTCCCCCCTCACCCAGAACACCCTGCAAGGTGTAGCGCCCAAAGGTGACCGGGAAGTCACTCTCATTACGCAGCAGATCGGGTTGAGTTCTTGACAAGCCTGTCTCCGGTGGCCTTGCTTGCAAACCGAGTCCCGAGGATACACGGTCGTGCGCCGCAAACGGGCGCTCCAGGGGAGCTGTTCAGATCCTTGAGAGGGAAACCTCGGTCGCCTTGAAGCGAGTCTGCGCGGTGTAGGGACAGCGTTGGACGTGTGATGTGATCGTGTTGATGTAGCGCTCGTCTTGGAGCTGCGCGCGGTCCTTGTGGAACGGGAAGTACAGCAACTTGCCACTCAGCCGCGGGGTGCGGAGTGCCCGGAACACCATCGAACGGCCGGTGTCGAGGTTAGTGACTCGTAGGGAGTCACCATCGCTGACCTCGAGTTCATCTGCCAGCAGCAGCGAGAGGTGCAGTGGGTGCTCTTTGGGCATGTCGTCGGCGGGAGTCGCCTTGCCTGAGTTGAAGGTGTTGATTGCGTAGCGCAGATCAGCGGGGTGTGAAGTCATTGAAGCTCGCCCCGAGTTGAGCACCACCCCCTGCGGGATGGACAGGTCATCCTCTGACGGGGTGAAGAAGCGGAAGCTACCGGGAGCACCGAAGATGTCCCGGAATGGCCTGGCCTCCGGGTTCGAGTAGTCGAGCAGGTAGCGTCCTGTTCCGACGCTTCCGTAGATGAGATTGCCTTCTCGAAGAAGCCGCTCCCAGCTGATCTCTGCGCCGCTGTCATCGCGTGGCATGCAGTACAGCTCCCCTCGGCGGTTGGATGCGTCGCCGAGGTAATCGAGCACTCGCTGCCAGAGGTGGGCTCGGCAGACTTCGCCGTCGTGTCGAGGCAGCAAACCCTCGCGCTCGGGCGGCTCGAAGCGTCGTCTGAGGTAGCCGGACTGGGAGTGTAGGCCCAGGTCGGGGTGAACCATTCGCAGCATCGAGTCGGTACGGATTCGCCGGGAGATCTCGCCCATGGTGTCGTAGATGATGGTTGCGTCGCTGCGAGTCTGTTCCGGCCTCTCTCTGCGAGGCATGGACAGCGTCATTCGCCACTCGCCGTTCTGGTAGAGCTTTGGTGTCGCCGCGTGGGGTGGTGAAGGGATCACGAGGTGGGCGTTCTTGAGGCTGAAGGGATCGGGGATCGGGTCGACGACGACGAGGGTGGTGGACTCCAGCCCCAGCTTCGCCAGCCAGCGCTCGCGGTTCATCATGTTCGCCTCGAACTGGGTGCCGAAGCAGATGATTAGTTCGCGGTCGTAGGGAACATGGGGATCGGAGTAGTCGAGGGACACGCGCGGCTCGTCGCGGACCGCCAATTCGTAGGACTCGTCGGGCAGCCCCATTCGTCTTGCTGCGTCCGTTGCTCCATCATGATCTACCGGAATTCGACCAAAGAAGAAGCGGCTCGATAGACCCTGTATCTCTGTCTGTGCGTTGATCTGGCCAGGAATGCGCAGGGTCCCTCCAGCAGGCACTCCAGGTGCTTTGAGACCGTACTTGCCGACCATCGCCATCACGGAACCCCACAGGGAGTGCGCGACAGCCCCGCTCGTTTGTGAGAGCCCTACGGAGGGGATGTTGATGGGGATGACCCTGGGATCGGCAAGGCGCGCGGCAATGGCGACGATCGCATTGAGGATTCGCTCTTCGAGATGCGGTTCGGGGGCGATACGCGCCGCCACTGCGCTGGGCACGAACCGAGCGCTCATGGCAAGTTCTCGGAAGCTGTGCCAGCTGTTCTGATCTGCGAATCGGTCGAGAAAGTCTGGATGTGGCGCGTCGTGTCTGGCGAGCAGTTCGTGTGCTACGGCCAGCGCGAGGTGGCTGTCGCTTCGAGGCCGAACCAGAATTACCCGCTCTTCGCCGAGGAGGCGGCGAACCTCCTGTGCGGTCTCGCTCTCCATCACATCAATGACATAGGCATCGAGATTGGGGTCCGGTGCGAGCTTGCTCCAGGCTCCAGGGTGCGAGATCAGGCCGTTCCAGCCGTTGAACAGGTAGAAGCGGTTTTCTCCGACCAGGGCGTTCTCAAAGGTCAGGAACGGTCCCTCCTGACCGGTCAGCATCTCGTTGTGGACCGCGCCGGCGTTGAGGCAGTGCTCTGCGTTGCCTGCGAGGTTGCGCACTCCGAGAAGGCGGAAGACCTCTTGCAGGGCGAAGACGGTGAAGTAGTCGATCTGTCCACATCCGTACACCAGGATCTGGGTGCCAGGGTCGCGGTGGTCCAGGATCAGATCAGCAAGTCTCGTGATTCCCTGCTCATAGGTGATCGATGATCGGTTCTGCCCCCTTCCGGCCTGAATACTTGGTGCCAGGTGAATTGGGTAGAGGCCGCCTTTGGTTCCGCCAGAGAGCTTCAGCTTCGAGCAGCCCGGAGTCGGCGACGAGCGTGGCTGGGGGCCCTTCTCGCTGTCGCCGACACCGCAGTAGGCACAAGACGGAGTGGCTTTGGATTGGACGCCACTCAGTTCAGAGGGGATGAGGCAGGCTGGTGGCTGAGTCAGCAGTGGCAGCGCGCTAGTGTGCTCAATAGTGGGCAGGTTCTCGGAATCTGGTGCGTCGCGTAGCCACTCCTCCGGGAAGGAATCCCGGGATGAGCCTCTCTTCTTTCCTGCCGCCGGGCTTGCTGGATCGAGGCGCTGGCTGTCCCCGCGTTGTCTCGGTGGGTGTTGGCCTCCTCGGTCCAGCGATCGGGCACCCGATGTTGTCTGCGGTTCTGGCCTGCGCTTTCCGGCTCGCCGAGGCCAGAACCGCTGAACTGCAGCGCGTAGCAGTCGTCCCCCAGCTTCAGCAGCTGCGGTCCGGGCGGTATCTGGGACAGGGTGTTCGCGCTCGCCTACGCTCGGTTCAGCTTCGATGTCGTGGCGCGAAGGGGGCAAGTGGCTTGATCTCCACCTTGAGAATAGCCGCTCGAGTACGAAGCGCCACTCGGTCTGCTGTTGGGGTTCCCGAGTCGGAACTTCTCAGCGGAGCTCGGTGTCCATCTCTTCGCCGGCCTCTACCTTTTCGGTGGGCTCGCGAGGTTGCTGGATGACGATGTCGATTCTTCGGTTCATCGCTCGGCCTTCTACCGTGTCGTTCTCAGCTACCGGGCGATGCTCACCCAGGCCCGCGACGATCAGCTTCTGGGGATCGAAGCCGTGCTTGCTCACCAGTTCATTGACGACAGTGGTCGCGCGTGCGGAGGAGAGTTCCCAGTTGTCTCGGTAACGTGCTCCCGGAAGCAGCGGGCGATCATCTGTGTGGCCCTCGATGCGAACCTCGATGTCTTTGTACTCGGCCAGACTGGCGGCGAGGACCGAAATCATGTCGGAGCCCTCGCCTTGCAGGTCAGCCTTCGCCGAACTGAAGAGGCCAGCAGAGAGCAGGCTGATGACTACGTCCTCGCCTCGCTGCTCGACCGTTACGTCCTCAGATAGCGCTTCGTCTTCTGTGATCTCTTCGAGCTCTTCGGTGATCTGATAGGCCTTGCGCTCCTTCTCTTCCACGTCCTCCGCGGTCTCAATGCAGCGTTCTTCGGCAACGATGAAGGTTCGTTGCGGTGCTCCCGCAGGAGTCGTATCGGAGAACACCGGATTGGACTGGATGGGCTTGAAGATCACCTTGTCTGACCATGAAGCGTTCAGAGCCTGCTGGACTGAACGCTCAAAGGCCTTAGCTTTTGTCTCATCGGTAATCGAGATCGCGTAGAGAGCCGCGAAGGTTGCGAAGAGCAAGGTGATGAAGTCGGCGTACGAGACGATCCAACGTTCGTCGTGGCCGCCTTCTTCGTCACTCATGGCGCCTGTTCGTCGCTGGAGGTGATGCCCTTAGGACATCACGCCGCGGCTTCCTTCTGGCCACCGCCACCGACTGCCTCTGCAGCGGCCATCTCGGCCTGCTCGACTGAGCTCAGATAGGCAGAGAGTTTCTGTTCGACAATCAAGGGGTTCTCGCTAGCGGCGATGGATGCCGCGCCCTCAATGATCAGCTCCATGAAGTGCGAGCGGGCCTTCATCTGTGCTTTGAGCTTACCGCCCATTGGCAGGAGGAAGAGGTTGGCTACTCCTACCCCGTAGAGCGTCGCCACGAAGGCAACGGCGATACCAGCACCGAGCTTGCTCGGGTCAGAGATGTTGCCCATCACATGAATGAGCCCCATGACAGCGCCGAGCACGCCGATGGTCGGAGCGTATCCACCGCCTGCCAGGTAGATAGCTGGAATGTTAGACTCTTCTTTCTCTAAGTTGTGAACCTGTTTTTGCAGTGCCGACTTGAGCTGCTTGGGCTCTATGCCATCGGCGACCATCCGCAGCGCCTTCTGCATGAATGCATTCTCGATCTTCTGAGCTTCCCGATCGATGGCGACCAGACCCTGCCGGCGGGCGAGCTTCGACAACTCGACAATCTTATCCATGGCCTCGCGGAGGTTGCTCTGCGGTGGTTGGAATACATCGCGGCAAGCCTTGATGGCCTTGATGAAATCGGGCCAACTGAACTCGACCAGGACGCCAGCACAGGTTCCACCGAACACGATCAGAGCAGCAGTGGGCTGAACGATCTGGTTCATGTGGCCCCCCTCGAAGAGGTGGCCACCAACAATCGAGATGCCGGCCAGGATTACTCCCAGCATGCCCGCGACGTCGAAACCTCTGTCGATCTTCTCGGCCATCAGCTAGTCAAATCCCCTGTAACCATGAGAGTTCAGACTGTCGTTACTCTCGCCTTCTCGTCTTCTCTTATCGGCGAACCGACCCAGAACCTCAATCACCTGCAGGCACCCTATGCAGACCCTGATCAGTCACGAGATCAGAAACCGCCTGACTTAGCACTATAGCAACCAGGGAGATCCTGAAAAGGACTCGTTGTTCGGAGCCAGTCGTCTGGTGCAGCGGAGGACTGAGTCGTCAGAGCCGAGGCTTGCGACATCGCCGAGGAGAACCCACCGCGCATCGATAACCTCAGGGGATATCGTAATCTGGTCACTACACGCCATGAAGGCGAGACGGAGGTCGAAGTGCTGGTGCGCAGGTTCTCCACGCCTGGGGTTCGCTGGAATGGGGTGAATGTCGATGTCGAAGAGTCCCGAAAAGGTGCGCAACCTGCGGAGAGTTCCTATGCCAGTCTCCTCCAGCACCTCCCTGCGGGCGGCCACCTCGAGGTCATCGTCGTCTCTTTCGAAGTGTCCACCTGGTTGCAGCCACAAGCCGAGGCTTCGATGTCGGATCAGCAGGACTCGGTCTGAGGAGGGATGCAGGACGAAGCTGGATGCAGTGAAGTGACCGGGAAGCATTGTGCTGCGGGAAAAGGGTCGCTCGACCTCCTTCAGTAGCTCCAGCATTCGACCCCGCGCATCGATTTCTCGCGGACTCGTGGCTGGATAGTCTTCGAGCAGGGAGCGAAGTGAACTCGGCTTCTTCATGCAGGCTCCGGTCCGGACGACCTCAGTACAGATGGGAACAGGTATTCTCTGGCCTGGCACCCAGTTCGGGAAGTACGAGATGAAGTTGATTCGAAAGAGCGCGCTGAATCCAGTGACCAGCAAGGATGTGCAGGCCCTGGTTCGTCAACTCAGAGTCGTGCTGACCAATGCTCGTATCTATGAGTCTGGACATGCGCTGCGAGAGTCCGCGCATCGGGGGATCTGGGACTTTCTTCTCGAGCTGAGCGGAGATGTCGGGCCGGTTCTGATCGAGGTGGTTCCCTGGGGCGTCTTGATCAACGGCAAGGGGCTCGAGACCGAGGAGAAGGCCGCGCGGATGGTTACCTCATGGTTGCAGGAGCGGGCTGTCTCGAACTTCTTCTTCGATGGCCGCGGTCGTCTTGAGGAGCTCTCGACTCAGATGGACGTCCTGGCTTTGCTCAACTCCGAGCAGATCGATGCGTTGAGACTCGGCACTGCTCCGACTGAGCTGGGCGGGTCCCCCCTCGCCTTCAATGTGACGGTGGACAGCAGCGTCGCTGAGGGGGGCGAAGTGGTGGCCTCGAAGGCCCAACAGGGGGCTGAGTCAAGCGGGGCTCAGAGCGAGGGCGCCGTTGCGGCTGAGCCCGATGTCAGTGACGCCGCCTCTGGAGCAGAAGAAGAGGCTGGGGGGTGGGCAGATCGCCTCTCTCATCTCAATCCTGGGGACAGTGAAGGCGAGCCCCTCGATGTTGGTGCTGTCGAGGTAGAAGAAGCTGCTCTCACGCCAGAGGAACTAGAGGCTGCCGAGGTGGCACGACTCCTGGAGGAAGGCGCTGAAGCGGTCTGTGCAGCTCTGAGTGTTCATCTTCTCAGTGACTCTGGGGAGGCTCGCAGGCGACGAACTCTCATCCTCGCGCTTCAGCGAGATGCGGGTCCGGAGTTGCGCGCCCAGGTTCTGGGGCGACTTACGCAGCAGCTCGCCGGCGAGCTCGATATGGCTCTGGGCATCTCTCTCCAGCAGGCCAGTGAAGAGTTGGTTCCCGCCAGCATTGACGATGGCAGTCTCCATACGGTCTCTGCCTTCTGCGAGCAGCTCGACCTTCTAAAGGACAGCGAGCCCGAGTTGGCGGGACGCGCTGAGGCGGCGCGGGCTTACATGAGCTCCCCCGAGCTCATCGAGAAGATGGTCGGGAAGATGCAGGTGCTGCCCAGAGATCAGTGTGAGTTGATTCGAAAGATCCTGAAGGGGTTCGGCCACAGCGCGATGCCCCAACTGTTCGAGTTGATGATGGCCCAGGAGCGAAAGTCGGTTCGTCTCTCTCTGGCAGAGGTCATGCACTACCACCTGCGAGAGGCGGATTCGGAAGTTAATCTGGACGAGTTGACCGCCCCCTTGTTGCGGGAGCTCAGTCGTGACAGCAACGCCTGGTACGTGCGGCGAAATGTTGTCTACATCCTCAACAGCGTCCGTACACCTGAATGCCAGCGTGCTCTGCTGCGATTGGCTGATCGTGATCAGGACCCCAGAGTATTGACTGAGGTCGCGAGATGTCTGTTGCACAGTGACCTGGATGCGGCCCGCGACCTACTCGAGAAGCTGGCGGTAGACCCACGCTTCAGCGATGCAGCAGGGCTCTTCGAGGTGATACGTAGCCTCTACCCGAAAGACCCTGATCGGGTGCTTGCAGGTCTTGAACAGCGTCTCTCAGTGAAGGATGTGCCAGCTGCCGTGGCGGAAGGTTGTCTCTTGGGTCTGGCCTGGAGTGGGTCGGAAGCAGCACTGCCGTTCTTGCGTCGCCTCCTCACCGAACAGAGAGGAGGCCTGCTCAAGCGTCCGGCCTGGTCCGATGCGGTTCGTGCTTCAGCTATCGAGGCGATCGCGACGATTCGCGGCCAGGAGGCTCGGGCGGCCTTGGAGTTGGGTCGTCAAGACAAGGTCAGTGAGGTCCGACGGCTTGCCGTGGAGTTCATGCACATGGAACCCTCACGCGCATCAGTGGCTGCCTTTCGGCGTATTGGAGTCACCCCTCGCGAGGACGAGCGCTAGAGGACACCTGTCCGCGTTCAGAGCAGGCCTGAACTCAGCTATCTCCCAACCACCAGCTGATCAACGCGTCGACCTCTTCGTAGCTGAGCGAGTGACCACCCGGGAAGATGTGCAGCTCAAGTTCATTGAAGCCGAGGGGTACGAGCGAGTCCAGATGGCCCTGCACATGCTCGGGAGAGCGCAACGAGTCGTCTTCGCCGGTCGAGAACCATCCAGGCACGATGTGGTCACCGATCCCGCCTGGGAATACGCCGCCGTGCAGTGAGGCAAACGCGGTGAAGAGTTCCTCGTTGGTGGCAAGGTATGGCGCAGAACTGGCGCCGCCAGAGTAGCCAGCGGTCAATACCCTTTGAGGGTCGATGAGCAGGCCATGCTGTTCCTGCATCTCGGCGATGGCTGCGAGGGAGTGGGTGTAGTCGGGGGTGATCTCTCCGGGCTCAGTGCCTACTTCCCAGGTGGTGTCACCGGCCGGCGATATGCGGGAGTCCGGCGCGATGATGGCGAAGCCCCGCTCGAGTGCCTCTGCGGAGAATGTCGAGAGGAAGCTTGCTCCGCTACTCCCGGTCGCGTGGAAGCCCAACAGAAGGGGCACGACCTGATCCGAGGCTCTGGCCGGCAGGTAGTAGCTCCCCGATCGACCCGCTGAGTTCAAAGTAGACAGAGTTCCGCTCTGCGATTCGTACTGTTGGGTGGCGCCGCCAGCAGAGCTTGAGTCGTCATCGTCGCTATCTGGCGCGATGCAGCCGGGCTGTGTGCAGAGCAGCAGCAAAGAGGTGAAGGCATGAGCGAGGGTTGAGTGAGTCGTCATGAGGTGATCATAGCGGCTGTGGATGTCGACTTCAGGGGGCCCTCGCCGCAGCCCTCATCATCTGGCAAAGTGCTGCGCATGAAGATACTTGATCGCCATCTTGCTCTCTTTCTG
>CAZEIY010000094.1:0-12282 GCA_964512375.1 uncultured Rickettsiales bacterium
GCGTTCGTCCCTCTCGAGGCTGCACCAGCAGTTCAGCGCGGGTGCCATCTCTCGATCGTCTCATCAGCTCCCAGTCAAGGTGCGTCGTCTTGCCTTCGATGCTGGGTCCTTCCAGCTTGCCGGACTCTCCTTGCGGCGTCGGGTGTACAACAGCGAGGTACTCCTTCTTGACAAGGCGGCCTTCAAACAGGCCAGAGAGGTGGGGTCTGGCGTGAGGTCTGGCCAGGAGCAGGAGACCTGAAGTCCCGCGATCGAGCCGATGGACGGCGCTGAACTCCTCAGACCTGGGCAGTGGACTCTCCGCCAGAATGCCATCTATGGAAGACTCGTCGTCGGCTGAGTTCGGGTGACTCGATGTCCCGCTGGGCTTGTCGATGAGTATCCAGTCCTTTCCGTCTTCGACGATGCGCAGGGCGGGCAACACCTGTCCGCTAGCTCGCCACGAAGGTCGGTAATTGACTTCGACAACCTCACTGCACTTCAGCTTGCGTCCCGCCCGCCGCTCGACCCGATCATCGACGCGTACCTGTTCGGCGTCGATGAGGCCTTTGACCTGACGTCGGCTGAGCTCAGCGACATTGGCGACAATGAAGCGATCCAGGCGTTCAGGCAGGGCCGGGGAAGGGACCAAGAGGCGCAGGGTTTGCACGGATCTCCAAGAAGGGACGGCTGAATACTGGCGAGCAGGTCTCTACAGCAGGTTCGAGAGGTACAATGCCGCAGTCAGATTCGCAAGGCGCGATCTGCTGTGGAGGCGACGGGCTTGAGTGACGACGCGACGAGTGACGCTGATAATGCCTTGGAAGACAGGCTCATCGAACTTGAGGTGCGCAGTGAGGAGCGGCGCGCCGACAACGAGCGTCTTGAGGCGTTCGTGAGAGGGTTCGAGAACCGGATCGCTCGTATTGAGAAGCGCCTCGCAAACTTGACTGAACATCTCGAGAACCCGCCAGACGAGATGCCCGCGCCTACGGAAGACCTTCCGCCCCACTACTGAGCGACACCTCGCCGGTGTGCGGTCTCGCCGAGCGTTGCTCGAGGACGCCTGTCGTGCTACCACTGCGCCGCTTACGATCCGCGAGTGTGCGAGTCCATGAGCAGGTATGCACGAGGGGCGCGGAGACCGCGCTTTTCACCAGCTTCGAGGTGCGTGATGGCGGAACTGAAGAATGTCTTCGACAACGTCCTGGAGTGCATTGGCAACACGCCTGCAGTGCGCTTGACGCGGATTGCGGACGAGTTTCAGAGTGAGGTGTACGCCAAGCTTGAGTTCATGAATCCGGGCGGGTCGGTCAAGGACCGGATAGCCCGTCATATTGTGCGCTGCGCCGAGGATCGAGGCGATCTCAAAGCTGGCAGTACGATTGTCGAGGCAACCTCTGGAAACACGGGGCTGGGCCTGGCGATAGCTGCCGTACTGCGTGGCTACCAGAGCACATTCGTCATGCCGGACAAGCAGTCGATGGAGAAGGTGCAGGCGCTGCGCGCTTTCGGGGCGAGGGTGGTGGTCACGCCGACAGCAGTGGAGCCCGAAGATCCTCGCTCGTACTATTCCGTATCGAGGAAGGAGGTTGAGGATACCCCCAATTCCTTCTACGCGAACCAGTATCACAACCAGGATAACCCGGAGACGCACTACCTTGAGACGGGCCCGGAGATCTGGGAGCAGCTCGGTGAGAAGGTCGACGTGTTCATTGCAGGAATGGGTACCGGCGGCACACTCTCGGGGGTGGGCAAGTACCTCAAGGAGAAGAATCCCGACGTGAAGATCGTCGGCATCGATCCTGTCGGGTCAATCTACTACGATCTGTTCAAGACGGGCCGAATGACAGAGGCGTATTCCTACAGCGTAGAAGGTATCGGTGAGGACTTCCTCCCTTCGACGATGGATCTCTCGGTGCTCGACGATGTGGTTCGCGTGACGGACCGCGAGTGCTACTTGATGACGCGGGAAATCGTTCGTCGTGAAGGCATCTTCTGCGGTGGTTCAGGTGGTGCAGCAGTGGCAGGCGCGCTCAAGTGGCTGAAGAACCATGACGTCCAGGGGCAGCGTGTCATGATTCTGCTTCCTGATACCGGCCGTCAGTACCTCGGCAAGATCTTCAATGACGACTGGATGCGTGAGAATGGCTACCTTGATGATGTCGCAGGTAGTGGCACGGTGGGGGACCTTCTCGCCACAACAGATCGCCGAGAGGTGATTGCCGTGCAGGCGCAGGACGCCATCCGCGATGTGGCTGTCTTGATGCGTGAGCACGGGGTGAGTCAGGTGCCCGTGCTGGATGGGGGCCGGGTCAGCGGTATCGTTACTGAAGCGGGCGTGCTCACCCACCTCCTCGACCACCCTGGCGCAGCGGAGGAGCCGGTCGGAGAGGTCGTCGTCAATTCATACTCGGCGGTAGATCTCGCGACTAGAATCGGCGTCCTCGCCGAGATGTTTACGCGAGTGAAGATGGCTCTGGTTATGGATGGAGATGAGCTGATCAATGTGGTCACCAAGATCGACGTTATTGACTACGTATCCAAGGGGAGCCGATGAGCACCTCTCCCTGGCCCCCACGGGACGACCTGTATGAAGGCAGTGGCTTCGGCACACGAGCGATCCACGCAGGGCAGCCGGCCGACCCGGTTACGGGCGCGGTCATGGTGCCTATCTATCAGACCAGCACCTTCATTCAAGAGGGGGTCGGTGGTCATAAGGGCTACGAGTATGCGCGCACCGGGAATCCCACGCGCACCGCTCTGGAGACCTGTCTGGCTTCACTCGAAGGTGGCAAGCACGGCACCTGCTTCAGCTCTGGCTGTGCTGCCACTGCTACCGTTCTGCACACCCTCTCTCCAGGCGACCATGTGGTCTCTTCGGACGACGTCTATGGCGGCACGTGGCGAATTTTTGAGTCTATCTTCAAGCCGCTGGGTGTGGAGTTTACTTACGTGGATCTGTGTGATCTGGATGCTGCTCGAGCCGCAATCCGGCCTTCTCAGACGAAGTTGATCTGGATCGAGACGCCCACGAATCCTCTGCTCAAGATTATCGACATTGCCGGGGTCTCAGAGCTCGCTCATGCCGCGGGAGCGTGTGTCCTCGTCGACAATACGTTTGCCACCCCTTACTTCCAGAGCCCGCTTGCGCTCGGGGCGGATGTGGTCCTCCACAGTACGACGAAGTATCTGGGCGGACATAGCGACGTGGTCGGTGGTGCCGTGATCACCAGTGATGATGCCTTTGCCGCAGAGATGTTCCGTCTCCAGAACTCAATCGGCGCCACTCCCGGCCCTCAGGACTGCTTTCTGACGATGCGGGGTATCAAGACTCTGCACGTGCGTATGGATCGGCACGAGAGCACCGCCAGAGCCCTTGCCGAGTTCCTCTCGGAGCATGAAGACGTTGCCTCTGTGATCTACCCCGGCCTGCCGAGTCACCCGCAGCACGAACTGGCTTCGCGTCAGATGCACGGATTTGGCGGGATGCTGAGCTTCGAGCTCCGAGCAGACCTGGCTCGAGCTGAGCGTTTTGTTTCGGCGACCAGGGTCATGACCCTGGCCGAGAGCCTTGGTGGTGTCGAGAGTCTGATTGAGCTACCAGCTGCGATGACCCATGCGAGCGTGCCTCCGGAGGTGCGTGAATCCATAGGCATTCGCGATGGCCTGGTGCGCTTGAGTGTTGGTCTCGAGGATGAGGGCGACCTACGTGCCGACCTTGAGCATGCGTTCGAGGCCAGTCGCTAGTCGTGAACTTGCTCGAACCATCCCCGTCCAGGTCCTGATCTGAGTCGACGAAGGGGACTCTGTCAGAGTAAGCGTCTCCGACTTGCCTGACTCAGGGGCAGGTGCCGGGCACGAGGCTCGAGTTGGAGTCGTCGCAGTCACCGCCTTGCATGGCGGAGCACCCCATGTTCATGCTCTGTATCGTGTTGCGAAGCATGGCGGACATGTCGGGATAGCTGGCGCTGTCCCAGTCACCCAGTGAATTGTTTCCATTCCAGAATAGTATGCTGCCGCCGCTGACTGGCTGCGAGAAGATCAGCTTCGCTCGGTTGCCAACAGAGGCAACTCGGATACCACCTCTCGCCGTGTCGGCAACGGCGTTCTCGTGGTTGGCATCGCTTGCGTTGAAGGTGAAGCCGCTTGCCCAGGTTCCATGGGGTCCATTAATCACTGGGTTTCCAGTGGAGTTCACCACGCAGAAAGTTGTCTGTGGCCCATCGCCTGTGGTGATGGAATGGGCGAGATTTGCGAGGGTCGAGCCGTCGACAGCGATCTCGCTAGAGCTACCTGGTGTGAATCCAGCCGTGTTCGAGAGAGAGTCTGCGCCAGTAATGACGAGTCCGCCTCCTGTTTGCAGCCACTGCTCCATTCCACTTAACTCAGACGCGCTGATGTCGCGTGCACCGGTATGCCAGATGAGCACCTGATGGTCAGTGAAGTTGTTCACGTTGATCATGGTGTCCGCTGAAGCAGCGTCGTTGAATTGCACGGTGGTCACGCCGAGCGCATCCAGGGCGGTCATGGAGTCCCAGAACGTCGCGTCATCGCTGTCATTGACCAGACCGATGGAGCATCCGGTAGGTGTGCAGCCGACATAGCCGTCGAGGTCTGTGTCGAGCTCATCTGCCGGGACAATGCCATCACAGTCATCATCGATGCCGTTGCAGAGTTCCGTAATGCTGGGCCCGATGTTTACGTCGGTCTCGTCGCAGTCACCGTCACACTCGCTTGCTCCGTCGCCGTCCTGATCTATTTCATTCGCGCCGGGTAGGTTGTCGCAGTCGTTGTCCGCACCGTCGCAGAGTTCGGGGGCTCCGAGGTAGACGGTGGCCAGAAGGTCGTTGCAGTCTCCAGCACATGACGACTGACCGTCCCCATCGTTGTCTGAGCCCTCGTCGATAATGCCATCACAGTTGTTGTCGAGTCCGTCACAGATGTCGACGGCGCCTGGGTAGACGTCAGCATCCAGCGAGTCGCAATCGCCCTCGCACGAGGTGAAGCCGTCGCCGTCAAAGTCCAGATTCTCGTCGATCTGTGTGTCGCAGTCGTTGTCGACGCCATCGCAGAGTTCCGGCGCGCCAGGAAAGAGGTTCGGGTTCTCATCGTCACAGTCCACCGCGCCAAAATAAGCGAGGCAGCCGGGGTGGGCACCGGGGACACCATCGCCGTCCAGATCGAGCCCTTCGTCGGTCAGTCCATTGCAGTCATTGTCGACTCCATCACAGGCCTCATTCACGCCGGGATTGACGTTGAAGTCATCGTCATCGCAGTCCTCACGGCACTGGCTCCAACCATCTCCGTCACTGTCCGCAAACTCCAGGCCCACACCATCATCGATGAAGCCGTTGCAGTCCGTGTCTTCGTTGTTGCAGAGTTCGACGGCGTTAGGAAAAACGCTGCCGTCCTCGTCATTGCAGTCGGCGGGGACGTCACAGATGCGATAGTCATCTTCATCGTTATCCAGCCCGTCATCGACCAGGCCGTTGCAGTTCGTGTCGCTGCCATCGCATGTCTCGACGGCGCCTGGATTGATGACAGCGAGTTGGTCGTTGCAGTCGAGCAATTCTTCTGGGTAGTTGAGAATGCACTCGGGTACGAGGCCATCGAAGAAGCCGTCCTGGTCAATGTCGTAGGTCTCGTCTACGCGCCCATCGCAGTCATTGTCGATCGTGTCGCAGATCTCCGTTGCGCCAGGATTGGAGTTGGCGTCTGTGTCGTCACAGTCGCCACCGTACAGGCTGCTGTCGTCGCATTGGTTCTCGGGGCAGAAGCCATCGCCGTCAAGATCTTCGAGATTTACGGCTGGGCTGGAATCATCATCGTCCGTTCCGGGGTCGCGGACCTCACAGCCCGAGATCAACAACACACTGAAGAGCGAGGAAAGCAGAAGGAGATGGCGAGGCATAAAGCAGGTCCCCGAGGATTAATGCGTCAGTGGCGCTCATTGTCACCGTCACGGCTACCATTGTAAATGCTCTGGGCACAGGGACCTGCACTGCCCGGTCAATTGTTGGGACCAATCGAAGCATGAGTACAGGCGACTTTATCTCCATGGCTGAATTGCGAGAGCGTGCTGCGAGTCTTGGGCTGAGCGTTGGTGTGGCCCGCGCCGTACCTGGCCCTGAGGCCGAACACCTCAGACGTTGGCTCAAGGATGATCGCCACGGTGAGATGGCCTGGCTGGCTCGAGACCCCGAGCGGCGTGCTGACCCTCGCAAGGTGGTTGATGGCGCGCAATCTGTTGTTTCCGTGGGCATGAGCTACTCCAACGGACCTCTTCCTGAGCCCGACGATGATCGTCCTCGGGGAAGAATTGCCCGCTATGCCCTGGCCGACGACTATCACGACGTCATGCTCGCGCGGGTGCGGAGTCTCGCAGAAGGCCTGAACGATTCGTCTGCGCGTGCCTATGTCGATACCGGTCCGGTCCTGGAGAAGTCGTGGGCCGAGCGTTCTGGGCTGGGTTGGATCGGCAAACACACCAATAACGTCTCTAAGGAGCACGGTTCGTGGTGGTTCATTGGCTCCATCGTCACTCGGGCAGAACTCGAGGAGAGCGCTCCGATGGAGGATCACTGTGGGACCTGCACGAGCTGTCTGGAGGCCTGCCCCACGGGTGCTATCTCTGCCGCTGATCCAGGAATGATGGATGCTCGGCGCTGCATCTCTTACCTGACGATTGAGCTGCGAGGTCCCATCCCCCTTGCACTTCGCCCGCTCATTGGACAGTGGATCTTTGGCTGTGATCTGTGCCTGGAGGTCTGTCCCTGGAATCGATTTGCCATTCCCAGCGCTGAGGAGCAGTTCGCTCCCAGGCCCGAGCTCGTCAACCCGGTCCTCGAGGAGATGTTGTCCTGGACTCAGGAACATTTCTCCAGGGTGATGAAGGGCAGCTCCATTAAGCGGACGAAGAGGCGGGGATTACTCCGGAACGTAGCGGTGGCACTCGGAAATAGCGGGGACTCGCGGGTGCTGCCTGCTCTGATTCGATGCCTCGCCGAGGAAGTGGAGCCGCTGGTGAGGGGGCACGCGGCCTGGGCAATTGGTCGCCTGGGCGGTGAGCAGGCGAGGGGGGCACTGGAGGCCGCAGTGCGGGACCCGGACGACTTTGTTCGAGAAGAGGTGGTGCTGGCTCTTGACGAGTGGGTTTGAATCTCCTGGAGAACTAGTTCTCCAGGAGTCTAGAAGTCAGCCTGACCTGGAGTACGGGGGAAGGGGATTACGTCGCGGATGTTCTGCATGCCGGTGAGGTACATGAGTAGGCGCTCGAAACCGAGGCCGAAGCCTGCGTGCGGGGTGCTGCCATAGCGTCTGAGTTCCTGGTACCACCAGTACGGCGCGCTCTCAAGCCCACGCCGTTTCATCTCCGAGACCAGGACATCGCCACGTTCCTCACGCTGGCTTCCACCAATGATCTCACCCAGCCGGGGCACGAGCAGATCTGTGGCAGCCACTGTCTTTCCGTCATCCGAGAGACGCATGTAGAAGGCTTTCTGGTCGGTGGGGTAGTCGGTGACGAAGACCGGACCCTTTACGTGCTCCTCGGCGAGGTAGCGTTCGTGCTCGGTTTGCAGTGACACCCCCCACTCCACAGGGTATTCGAAGCTCTGAGAGCACTTCTCGAGGACCGTCACGGCTTCCGTGTAGGTCATGCGGGCGAAGGGCTTCTCAAGGGTAGAGCGGACCTTCTCGAGGACGCCCTTCTCAATCCATCGGTCGAAGAATTCCATGTCCTCGGCGCAGCGCTCATGAACCTCAAGGCTTGTGTCACGGATGAAGTCTTCCGCCAGGTCGAGTAGATCGCCGAGATCGGCGAAGGCGATCTCGGGCTCGACCATCCAGAACTCCGCTGCGTGCCTCGCTGTGTGCGAATTCTCAGCTCGGAAGGTAGGACCGAAGGTATAGACGTCGGTGTATGCGCTCGCATAGCTCTCGACATTGAGCTGCCCCGATACCGTCAGGTAGGCCTGAGTGCCGAAGAAGTCTTCTGCCTCTGTCGCCTTGATCTCGAACAGATCTCCCGCCCCTTCGCAGTCGCTGGCTGCGATGATTGGCGTGTGCACCCACAAGAACCCGCGGGCCTGGAAGAAGTTGTGGATCGCCATTGCCAGCGCGTTGCGCACCCGGAAGACGGCCGAGAAGGTTCGGGTGCGGGGTCGAAGGTGCGCCTTTTCTCGCAGAAACTCGAAGGAGTGACGCTTGGTCTGCAGGGGATAGTCCTCGGGGCAGCTTCCGACGATTCGAAGTTCACTCACCAGGACTTCTACCTGTTGTCCCTTGCCCTGCGAGGCGGCGAGTGTGCCTTTGACCTCGATCGCCGCGCCCTTGTCGACGGGCTCGGCCGCCTCGGGTCCAAGGGAGTCGTTGTGGAAGACCAACTGCAGGTTCGCCAGGGTCGAGCCATCGTTGAGTTCCAGGAAACCGACGGCCTTGGAGATGCGTTTGTTCCGAACCCAACCGCTCAGCTCAACATCGCTGCCAACGGAGCCGTTTGCGAGGACATCTTTGATTTTGTGGCGGCGCGGCGGGCGAGGTGTCATTTTGCTTCCGTTCTGCGTTGTGGAAGAGGGGGCAGAGCACACTAAAGGGGGGCCCTTGTTGCGTTTATGCGCGGCCGCGGACAGTAGCCCGCTTCCGCTCGATGTGCAACGGGTAACGGGCCCCTCGCGGGCCTGCGTGGGACCTGTTAGATTTCGACCGCTGTGTCTGCCTCCATTACTGAAGTCCGCGATCCAATTCACGGGGCGATTCCGATCAGTCTCGATGAACTCGTGGTGCTGGACCATCCGTTGTTGCAGCGATTGCGGCACATCAAGCAACTTGGCTTCTCAGACCTCTCCTTTCCGGGTGCCACTCACAATCGCTATCTACATAGTGTCGGCGCGATGCATCTCGCTGGTCGTGCATTCGATGCGATTTTTTCTGGAGAGGACTCAGAGGCTCTGTTCGATGACAAGCGGCGAGCTGAGATGCGTCGACTCGTGCGCATTGCGGCGCTGCTCCATGATGTGGGACACGCACCCTTCTCCCACGCGTCTGAGTTCTCCATGCCCGATGTGGGCCTGTTGGAGATCCCTGCCTATCAGCGTCAGATTGAGGACTACCCCGGTGATCGTCAGGCCAGTCATGAGGACTACACGATCAAGATCATCACCGACTCAAGCCTGACTCCAGCGCTTGAGCGCATTATCGGCATACCTGCCCTCGCCATCGCGGGCCTGGTGGACCCACAACTGAGGGTGGAGCGTGAGTGGTATCAGGCTAACGGCATCGACTGGAGGCCGCTTCTGCAGCAGTTGATCAGTTCGGAACTGGATGTCGATCGTATGGACTACCTGGCGCGGGACTCACACTTCGCTGGCGTGCACTACGGTGTCTTCGATGTCGGCTGGCTCATGGGGCATCTCAGTCACCATCGGGTAGATGACTCTGCGTTCCTCGCGCTGAAGGCTCGAGCGATCTACGCGTTCGATGACTTCCTCATCGCAAGATATCACATGTTCATGATGGTGTATTTCCATCACAGAAGCGTTGGTTATGAGGAAATGTTAAAGCGATACTTTAATGATGGTGGGGACGGTTACGCCTTGCCCCATAGCATCGAGGACTACGCTTCGTTTGACGACGTGCATATGACCGCTCACCTTCGTGCCAGCAAGAATGAGTGGGCGCGCCGCATTGTTGAGCGTCGTGAATACAAGCTGCTCCTTGAGCGCCATGGCGACCCGAAGGATGTGGACCTCGCGCCTGTTGAAGCTGCTCTCGCCGAGCAAGGGATTCCGATGATCAACACGGCGAGCAAGGGCGTGCTGAGCAAGTACTTCAAGAAGCGCAAGAGGGCTGATGACATGGGTCAGGAGAGCCTCCCACTGGGTTCCCAGCTGCCCGGGCAGATCACCGGGCCCTCGCCCATCTATGTGCTCGGGTCCCCGTACCGTGGTTCAGATCAAGTTCGTGCGGCGGAGCTTGAGGATTCCACAGATCTCTTTACTCGCTACGATCGCCAGCTGCTCATCAACCGCATCTACGTGCCGAGGGAGCAACTGGAGGATGCAGGTGTGTTGCTAGCTGGGCTTGTCTGAGCCGTAGCTCGGGTGCTGGAGGCTCTCCACCACCGTGGGGATGCTACGCCTGAGGGCGTCTGAAGCCCTGGTCCAGCCGTGCAGCATGTGCCAGGAGTCCATGGCAGCCTGGGCGGGATTGCTGCTCCACTTCAATACCGCTCGTAGTCCCTGCTCTCGTAGACCAGGGGGCATTTCGTGGTGGCTTGTATCTGATATCACCCGTAGGCCGGCGTAGCGTGCCCCGCAGCGGACGGCTGCATCGTGTATTAGCGCTGCCTCCATGTCGCAGGCGACATAGCGCCCATCGGCGCCCAGGCGACGCTTGTCCGCACTGCGGTCGATGAAGCGAGAGACGGTGAGTAGTCCTCCCTGAGCAAGGCGCCCGGGCAGGAGGGCGAGCGATGATCGCAGCGTAGCGCTCAGCGTGACGTCCAGTGGCACGGGCTCTGGGATCTCGAGCACTTGTTGATCGGGCTGCACGACCTGGCTGGAGATGGAGGTGACGGCGAGGAGATCGCCGGCATTGAGTCCCGCTCGCAGGGCCCCCGCGTAGCCCGCATGGAGGACCGTCCCTGGTTTGAGTTCCTCGATGAGGGACGCTGCCTCCCTTGCCCTCGTCCAGCCCACACCAGTTCGCAGCAGAGCCAGGTTGCGGTTGATTTGGCTTATCCCCCCCCGGGCCAGATGCCAACGCGGTAGGCCGAGGGCCTGCGCGGCGCATAGCCATTCACGAGATGAAGCTACGACGACAAGTATCATTCTGCTCGGCAGGGTAGCAGTTGAGCGCCGGCCCATTGCCCGCTGCCCCTCTCTTGCCTACCCTGCGGCGATGGACAAGTTGACTGAAGTAGAGTTGCGCCGACTGCTGGACGGCGCTGTCGAGGTGACCCGGGCTGCGGCCGTGCCGGTGATGCAGATGTTTCGCCACCAGCCGGTGACCTGGAGCAAGGACGACGAAGGCAACAAGACCCTCGTGGTGACGGACAGCGAGCGGGTGAAGAACCCCGTGACAGAGGCCGATCTGGCCGCTGACCGAATGCTTCGCGAGGGCTTGCTTCCGCTTCTGGAGGGGTCCGCCTGGCTCTCTGAGGAGAGCGTCGATGATCCATCTCGTCTCGAAGCGGACAGGGTGTGGATTGTGGACCCAATTGACGGAACCCGCGAGTACGTGAATGGCGTGCCCGAATTCGCTATCTCGGTGGCGCTGGTCGAGTCTTCCGTTCCTGTCCTGGCGGTTCTCTACAATCCTGCTGAGGACATTCTATTTACTGCACTCAAGGGGTTGGGGTGCTGGCGAAACGGGGTGCGGAGCTCCCTGCACTGTGTGGAGTCCCTTGGAGAGGTGACCTTGTTGGCGAGTCGCACCGAGACAGGTCGCGGTGAGTTCTCTGTGTTCTCTGATCGGATGCAGATCCGCGCTCTGGGCTCTACCGCGTGGAAGCTGGCTCTCGTTGCCGGAGGTGAGGCGCAGGCCTATTTCACTCGCAAGCCCCGCAACGAGTGGGACATTGCCGCTGGCGTCCTCCTGTGTACCGAAGCGGGAGCAAAGGTCACCGATCTCGGTGGCGATCAGCACGTCTTTAATCGGGCCAACCCTCGTTGTCGAGGCGTGGTGACGGCG
This sequence comes from uncultured Rickettsiales bacterium, assembly GCA_964512375.1. Lineage (GTDB taxonomy): Bacteria > Myxococcota_A > UBA796 > UBA9615 > UBA9615 > UBA6601. The sequence goes on from CAZEIY010000094.1 coordinate 11,674, forward strand.
CAGCCAGACTTTCATCCAGCCGTGCTCGAAATGATAGATGAGGTCGGTACGCTCGAGTGAGGTTGCTCAGACTGCGGCGACTACCTGTGCATCGGTCTCCGCATTGGCCTCTCCGACCTGCAAAGTCGTGCCCTGCTCACAGTGACGCTTGCCCAGGTAGCCCATTGCAGCGACGGGGCCCAGGCGCTGCGAGCGCACGGCCGAGGTGATGTAGCCCACTTCTTGTCCGTCTCGAAAGAGCAGGCTTCCCGGCTCAGGGGCCTGCTCCGCTGAGACGGACAGGCGCACAAGGCGCCGGGCCGGTGCTCCCAGCGAGTTGATCCGACAGATCACCTCCTGGCCGGGGTAGCAACCCTTATTGAAGTTGATGGCCCGACCGGCGAGACCAGCCTCAAGCGGAATGTTGGCCTGTGTGAAATCGATCCCGAAGCGTGGTTGTCCGGCTTCGATACGAGCGGCGTCGAGCAGCGCGCTGTCGCCGCGGGTTACGGAAGAGAGCACATCCAGCAGTTCTGCTTCATCAACCTTGTTGACGATGATCAGGAGGTCGCGGCCGTCGGTCCCAGAGCGGTCCATACGAACGACGTGAACCTTCGTGCTGCCGAGGGT
>CAZEIY010000095.1:0-12228 GCA_964512375.1 uncultured Rickettsiales bacterium
CACGCCAAGAGTTGTGGGGACAGAGTAGAGCACGGTAACGATACCCAGCCCCACCTGCGCCACGACCAGTGAGACCATCAAGGCGGCTGCCAGCCTCTGAGCCTGACTACGAATCGCTCGTCGAGCAAAAACAGACCACATGGGGATCAGAATCAAGAGCAGAACACCGAGCCCACGATGCAACACATGGAGAGTCACCGGATTGTCGCGCAGATCCCGCCAAAGCGGATCGATGCTGGCGATTCCTTCCGGCCAATAGCTGCCACCAAAGTCGGGGAATGTCGCGAACAGGTGACCCGCATGAGTTCCCGCTACGAGAGCGCCATACACCACCTGCACGCTGATGAGCGCAAGGAGGGCCAGAGCGCCTCGATACACCCAGCGGCGCTGACGCCCTTCTTCTTCGTTCAGACAGTCGGGTGGTCTCGCCACCTGCTCGAGGATCAACCAAAGAACGTAGTTCGCTACAACAAGGGCCAGTCCGAGGTGCGCCGCGAGGCGGAGATGGCTCACTGAAGGCCGATCCACCAACCCCGAACGCACCATGTACCAACCAAGCAACCCTTGAAGGCCTCCCAACACAAAGGCAAGAAAGGTCTTGATGGCACTCTTTCCGTGCAGTCGACCGCTCGCCACGAACCACATCCACGGCACCACAAAGAGCACCCCGATCAGCCTTCCCAGCAGCCGATGAATGTACTCCCAGAAGAATATCCTCTTGAAGTCGGCCAGCCGCATCCAGTGGTTGACCTTCTGGAACTGAGGACTCTGCTGATACATCTCGAATTTCTCGGTCCATGCCTCCTCGCCGAGAGGGGGAATGGCACCAATGAGTGGCTTCCAATCCACCATCGACAGGCCCGAACCAGTCAGCCGTACCGTGCCACCCACAGCCACCATTGCGGCGATGAAGAGGTAGACAATTGCGAGCCAGACGATGACGGGACGACTATTCACGATAGGGAGTGTCTCAGAACAAGCGCTGGTTCGCACTCGGGCTCTTGTGTATAAGCGCGACTGATGTCAGAGAAAGCACCCGACTCCAGCGCAGAGCCCGCTTCACCAGCCACAACAGAACAGGACTCTGCTCCCTGGCCGTTGGCGGACTACATTGAGCTCTGCAAGCCGTCCATCACCGGCATGAACCTGCTCATGGCACTTGGAGGCATGGCCTTCGCTCAGCACACAGGTCAGGCAGAGGCACCCATTACCGTCAAGAATGTGATACTGCTTGGCATTGGCAGCACCCTCATCGTCAGCTCGGCGAACGTCATGAACCAGGTGCTTGAACGCGAGAGCGATGCCCTCATGGTTCGCACCGCCTCACGCCCTCTGCCAAGCAAGCGACTGTCCACTGCTCCCGCGACCTGGTTCGGGATCGTGCTCGGGCTGGCGTCCCTCGCGCTACTCGCGAACATCAACACCATGACACTGGTCATCGGCGCACTGGCCTGGCTGGTCTATGTCTTCGTCTACACACCGATGAAGCGCAAGGCGCCCATCTCGTTAACCATCGGCGCCTTCGCGGGTGCCGCACCACCCCTCATGGGCTGGACCGCTGTAACCGATTCGGTTGGCCTCGGTGGAGCGGTTCTGTTCGGTGTTCTCGCGGTCTGGCAGCTACCCCACTTCCTGGCGATCTCGCTGTTCCGACAAGAGGACTACCTGCGCGCCGGGATTCGCACTGTGACAGCAGTGCGCGGTGAGACCATCGCCAAGGCTCAGTCCATTGCCTGGTGCGCCGTACTCCTACCCCTGTCCATGGTGCTGGTTATCGAGGACCTGGCAGGAGTTCTGTATGGGGCCGCAGCCATGGCCCTTGGCCTGTGGTTCCTTATCTACTCGCTCAAGGGACTGAGCAATAAGGCCGAAGCCCAGTGGGCAAAACGGTTCTTCCTGGTGTCGCTGGCCTACCTACCGCTGCTAACCCTTGCGCTCTGCCTGGACGTGGTCCTGCTATAGCATCGACACTGGGTCCCGATCGATCACGGCTCTGGCCTCCCCACCCTCCTTGCTGACCTTCTTGACCAACTCGGGGTGCACTCCCTGCAGGAGCGCACTCAAGGTGCGATGGTCACATGCCTTGACCATGACCTGCCAGCGAAAACGTCCCTTGGCCCGATACACCGGGGATGGACTCGGTCCCAGCACGCGAATCTGACCTGGACCGGTGACCACCTGGCGAGCAGCCGCCTCGACCATGTCCCGACAGAGCATCGAAGCTCTCTGTCCACACCGTTCGTCCCGCGCGCTGATCCGGAACATCACGAGCCGAGCGAACGGCGCATACCAGAGGCCCTCCCGGAAGCGCAGTTCTCGATCGGCAAAGGAATCGAAGTCGTGCTCCATGGCCAGACGAATCGCGTGGTGACGAGGGTGCCAGGTCTGCACCAGTACCCGACCAGGCCTCTCGCCGCGACCAGCTCGTCCGGCCACCTGGCTGACCAACTGAAATGTGCGCTCGCTGGCACGGAAGTCGGGCATGTGCAGAGCAGAGTCTGCATGCAGCACGCCAACCAGGGTGACTCGAGGGAAGTCGTGTCCCTTGGCCACCATCTGTGTACCCACCAGCACATCGACCTCTCCGTCCCGGAAGCGATCGAGAATACGGCGATGAGAAGATCGAGAGCGAGTGGTGTCCGCATCCATCCGATCGATCCGAAGGCTTGGCCACAGAGCCAGCATCCCCTCTTCAAGGCGCTCCGTGCCGTGACCGACCAACTGCAGTCCGCTGCGATCGTGGCATGAAGGACAGGCCTCTGGAAGGGGCCTTGACTGTCCACACCAGTGGCAGGTCACGTGATGACTTCGGCCGTGATAGGTCAAAGAGACATCACACTCGCTGCAGCGAAAGTGGTTGCCGCACGACGTGCACACGACGGTCGTTGCGAAGCCACGACGATTGAGTAGCAAGATGGCCTGGCCACCTGCCTCCCAATTGCTCTGAATCGCCTCACGCATGGGCGGGCTGAGCGAAGCTGCTGGCGCATCGGCATCAGGCACCGGGTAATCACGCAGATCAACCAACTCGACCTCAGGCAGCGCCCTTCCGCCCACACGTGTTGGCAGACTCAAGAAGTGATAGCGCCCCTGCCTGGCATTGTGCAGGCTCTCGAGCGAGGGAGTCGCGCTACCAAGCACCACCAATGCTCCCGCCTTGCGCGCCCGCACCAGCGCGACGTCACGGGCGTTGTAGCGAAGTCCCTCATCCTGCTTGTAGGAACCGTCATGCTCCTCATCAACGACGATGAGGCGCAGATTCTCGACCGGAGCGAACACAGCAGAACGAGGCCCCACAACCAAAGGGGCCTCTCCAGAGCGGATTCTCAACCACTCATCAAAGCGTTCCCGCTCGGTGAGGCCAGAGTGCAGGACAGCAACACAGCGCTCTCCAAAGCGCGCTCGAAAGCGCGACAGAAATTGCGGGGTGAGGCCGATCTCTGGAACGAGAAGTAGCGCGCTACCGCCACTGTTCAGTACCTCTGCGGCCAGCTGCAGGTACACCTCGGTCTTGCCGGAGCCAGTCACGCCATGGAGCAGGTAGGCCCCATAGCCTCCGTCACTCAGGCCAACCTGCAAGACATCGAGCACCTCTTTCTGTTCCGGTGTCGGCTTGCGCGGCTCGACGTCGGCGGGATCGATGTTGACCCGTTCAGCGGCGCCCGGCTGAACGATGCGCTCAGTCACATCGAGGAGACCTTTGGCTCGGAGCTGCTGGAGAGAGCCACCCGGCGATGGAAAGGCGTCCTTGAGTTCGGCGCGTGAGACTGGACCAAAGCGTTCCAGGTAATCGATGAGTCGATCTCGGACAGGACCCGACCTGGGGAAGGCGTCACGAGTGGCGCGACCACTTGCGGCCAGAGCAAACAGTTCCTCGCTGCGTGCGGTCATTGCGCTACGGCTGGCTGACTGCGTCGTCTCGAGCAGGCCCGCAGTCTCCGCCTTCCGAATCAAGCCGCGAGTCCAGCTTCGTTCGCGCAGAAGAGTCGATATTGCCAGGGCTCCCGAGGGGGACCGGGCGAGGCGCTGCAGCAGCAGATCCAGAGCCTCCGCGCCCGCAGCCTCAGTCTGGATTCGGCCCGGCTCCAGTAAGCGCGCGACACCCCGGGTAGCGCTGCGCGTAGCTCCGGGCAAGGCGGTTCGTACGACCTCGCCGAGAGGGTGCGCGTAATACCGCGCCATCCACTGGTACAGCTCGATCAGGTCGCGGGGAAAGAGAGCCTCGGGACCCACCGGGGCGATGACGTCCTTGAGCGGCCGGTCGTCTGACACCTCACTCAGCAGGTCAAGGATGTAGCCCGTCAGTCGCCGGCGACCGAAAGGTACCGCGACCGCTTGACCCACCACCAACTGACCTCTGAGATCAGGAGGGATTGAATAATGAAAGGTCCCCGGCGCTGGGACCGGTATGGCCACCTCTGCCACAGAGGCACAACGTCGCGAATCGCCGGAAGCCAATGGCGTAGAACGTATGCTGCCCGCTGGGGACGGGAGGCTGCCCGGACTAGAGTCCGCGGACACGCTCCTGCTGCTCAGCTTCGGTCTTGCAATCGATACAGTGTGTAGTCACTGGACGAGCCATGAGGCGACCTTCGGAGATATCCTCACCGCACACCTCACATTCGCCGTAGTCACCCTCTTCGATCATTATCAGGGCCTTGCGGATCTTGTAGATGAGCTTCCGCTCCCGATCCCGCATGCGCAAGGTGAAATCCCTGTTTGACTCGTGAGTTGCCAGGTCGATGGAATCGGGAAGGTTCTCCTTCTCAGAGACCAACTCCCCCACACCCGATTCGGCTTCCATGAGAAGTTTCTCAAGACGTTCAGTCAGCAGATTGCGAAAAAAAACGAGGCGCGCTGGTTCCAATTCCCCCTCCAAGCTTCCTGACTGATCAGCGGGAGAATATGCCTCCACAAGCCGGTAGTCTGGCAACAACGGGGAAGGACTATATGGCACAAAGCGCGAGCCTGGCAAGCACGTTATCGAAGGTGGATTCTTCAGCTGATAGCCCTTCCACATTGCTGTGCACAAGAAGGGGCTATAGGCTTGAGGAATGAGCCGCTCGTTCTTCGCATTGCTCAGCCTCTGCTGCCTGACCCTGACCCTCTCAGGCTGCCCACCTGCACGCGAAGACATCGGTGGTAATCAGGCCGGTAGTAGCGCTCTGTTCGTGTCGGTCCACTACCCCTCGTACCAGGCCAGCGCCGCCACACTTCTCCTACCTCGTGAGCAGGGAATGACCTGCGAGTTTGCCTACACCCTCGCCGACGATGACGAAGACTTCCTGCTGATCTCCTTCGTTAGTGGCGATCTCCACGAGTGGGCGGGAGCCTACGTAGGTAATGGGGTCGATAACGAGCTTTGTTCAGTGACCGGCTATTACAACTACGACCTGCAGGATCAGCGCTGTCTTACGGGACTCAGCGGGATTGATGGCGAGGGCTCGCCGCTACAGCTCGACGAGAACACTCGACTCAATCTCTCGCTCTACAACGAGACTCTGGTCAGCGGATCTGTGCAAAGTTCCGGAGGTCAGGTCGAACACTTCACCGCCACCAACTGCGGCGAGCAAATGCAGTACGGCGTACCCGACGGCAGGTCATCGCCCGTGGCGGGACGCGAAGTGCCAAGCTCTCCCTGGGCTCTACGATTCCGCTAGGCAGACTGCGGCGCAAGACGCAGCTTCCAGCTATTGTTCGCAGGTGCGAAGCCTCCTCCAAGAGTTGAACTGCGCGTTCTGTGGCGTAAGCGCTGAAGCCTCGCGGGTCCAGCGCCGCTGCTCCGCTTGCAATGGGCCGCTGCTCGCACGCTACGAGTTCTCACGTGGCACTCCGGGACTCCGCCAGGTTCGTGGCCGCTCCCCCGGACTGCTCCGCCTTCCTGAGCTGGCGCCACTTAGATCACACCACTTCCCTAGCCTCGGTGAGGGCGCAACGCCCCTCGTACCTGGCGAAGGATTAGCGGTCGAACTCGATCTTCCACACCTGATGATCAAAGACGAAGCTCAGAATCCAGCCGGCACATGGGAGTCACGCGGCATCGCAATGGCCATCGCCCACGCCCGCGAGCTGGGCGTCGGCCGCCTCAAGATCAGCTCCTCAGGTGACTCAGCGAGAGCCGCGGCATGCTACGCGGCTTTGCAGGGTCTGGATCTGAAAGTAGAGCTGCCGGAGGGTAGCGACCAGAAGCTCATCGGTGAACTGCAAGAGCGCGGCGCCACCGTCGAGCTCCTCTCATGGACCCAACTCCAAGATTCCTGGTTTGACGGCCAGGCTGAGAGCAAAGGCAATCATCTCGATCTAAGCGCGATGGCCGAACCCTACCGTCTCGAGGGCGCCAAGACCCTGGGCTTCGAGTTGATCTATGAACTGGGGCGCGTTCCAGATGCCATCTTGATACCGACGGGAGCCGGGATCGGTCTGGTTGCTATTGCCAAAGCGTTCGAAGAGATGGAGGCCATGAGCTGGATCGGCTCGGCAAGGCCAAAGCTCATCGCCGTTCAGAGCGCACAATTCGCGCCCCTGGTGCACGCCTTCCGAAAGCACCGCGATGGCATCGAGCGATGGACTCGAAGTTCCCAAACCGCAGCCGGTGAGCTCCGCTGTAGCTCCCGGGCGGGCGGCGCGCTGGCGCTGGACGCGCTGCGTCGCTCGCGAGGAACCGCAATTGCCGTTGAAGAAAAAGAGCTTCGAGACGGACGCTCGCAAATGCGACAACGGCTCGGGCTTGGCGGCTCGATGGCGGCGGGCGCCTGCGTAACCGCAGCCCGTAGGTTACGACAGAGCGGATTCCTGGACCGAGAAGATCTAGCTGTTGTCATCTCGCCCAGCAGCTGACCATGAGCAGCCAGAAGCCAGCAAAGCTCGTTGCTGTCATGGTAGGCAAGGTCCAGGAACACCCCTCCCGAGGCGACGCAGGCCCCTACGCGCACCCCTGGCGATCGGCCTTCATCAAAGACGAGGTACAGGGTCGAGTACCCATCCGGCGCTTGGGTGTCGATGGGGATGAAGTCGCTAACCGGAACGTCCACGGCGGTCCCGAGCAGAGCGTACTGGCCTACCCCTACTCCCACTACGAAAGCTGGCGCTGTGAACTGAACATCCAAGACATGGGCCCTGGCGGCTTCGGCGAAAACCTGTCCATTGACGGCCTCGATGAACACAGCGTATGCCTGGGCGACAGCTACCAGATTGGCAGCGTGGCCCTACAAGTCTCGCTGCCACGCCTGCCCTGTGCATCCATTGATCAACGTTGGATGCGCAAGGGGCTGATGAAGCAGGTCGGCCAGCTATCGCGGACGGGCTGGTACTTCCGAGTCCTTGAGGAGGGAGAGGTCGGCGCCGGAGACCTCGTAACCCGCACCGCACGCCCGCTCCCGAACTGGACGGTATCGGATGTGCTTCAGTTGAGGATGAATACCAGCAGAGCAGACGCAGGCAGAGCAGAGCAATTGGCCGAATGCGAGCTGCTCGCTCCGCACTGGCGAGAGCACTTTGCAGGGCGGGTCCTCAGGGCTGGAGCGATGTCGTGAACCTGAGCGATGAGAGCGAAGAACACCTCCTGGAGCTAGCCACCCCCAGTGGTCTTCAGCGGGGTCTGCGCACGCTCGGCTGCCCCGGAATGATCGCCCTCGGCTACCTCGTCGCCCACGCTACGTCAGCGGGGCTGATCACCAACCAGCCGATCCTCGGCTGGTTGGTCGCAATCTTCGTATTCTTCATCATCACGCCCATCCTCCTTGCTGTTATCGCGTCAATCAGTTCGTTCAGTCTGCGCCATGCTCGTGACGAACTGCGCAGACGACTGGGACAGAACGACTTCGCTGATGCCGTCAGCAGACTTGAAGAGGAGGTCCTCAAGCTACCGCCTGAGAACCGGGGCTGGGTCGCCCTGATTCGCGGGCAGCTCGTCACTGTCGGGCAGCGAGCGCACGTGCGTCTCGACCTACGTAATGACGAAGCGATACCTACCGCACAGATCCAGAGTGTACGTGGCCCCAAGCTGAACATCTTTGGGCCCCGGATCGGAGACCTGCAGGCCTGGCAACGTAGCTCGCGCGAGCTAAACGCGAGCGAATCCGCGCAGCTGTCCGCACTCGTCGACTCTCTAGGGCCAGACAGCATGGCTCAGGCGAGCGTGGGATCGAAGCTGTGGCTGGACATCGCCCTGATCCGCGTGGGCGAGCAGCAGACTACGAGCCGCTGTCGAGTGCGGGTAAATCGCCCGGATCAAGCTGAGCTTGGAATTCTAACTCTGGTGGAACGCGCCTGGCTGCTCAGCGACTGGCCGACCGACGCGCCCTGACCATCTCGGCAAGCGAAAGGGACGACTGAAGGCCCCCACTAATGGCCGGGGTTCAGCACTCTGCCGTGCTGAATCACCTGCGTCGGTTCCCGATCACGCCGAGTTCGCCGATTCGTCAGGTTGCCCAGCTTGAGTTCGACCAACGCGCGGTTGGGATGACGGTCGATGACCGCGTAGTAGGCCGCCTCAGCCTCATCCAACATGCCGAGTTGCTCATAGGATTCGGCAACTCCAAAGGCCGCTGACACGGTGACCTCGTCCTCCGCAAAATTCTCTAGTACTGCCTGGTAGGACTCGAGAGCATCTTTGTAGCGCCCTTGCAGATCGAAAGAGCGTGCTCGGTCGAGCGCTACGCGAGGGAGCAACCTGCTCGCTGGGAACTCGCGTTCCAGCTCCTGCCACTCGACCCTGGCTTGCTCGAACTCGCCAAGAGCCAGATAGGAATACCCTGATTGCGAGAGACAGTGCTCAGCGTGTTTTCCCCTGGGGCGTTGCTCAAGTGCTGCCCGATACGAGTTGATTGACGCTCGAAAGCGGCGACTCTGCCGTCGCAGGTCGCCAAGATCCACGAGACAGGCATAGCCCCAGGAATCCAGCGGAAAGCGACTGCTGCACTCGTCGAAGCCCTTCTCTGCGCGCGCCGAGTCGCCGAGTGCATCACGATAGATCACAGCTGCCCGCCACGCCCCGTAGGAACGCCAGCTACCTGCTTCATCAGGAAGCCGCGCGTAGGCTGAAGCTGCCGCCTCGAGACGCCCGGAACGAAACAGCGTGTCGGCCTCAACAACCGCCTCAGGCGAGCGCTCCTCACAACCACAGATGCCAAGAAGCAAGCTGGCCAGAATGATGCGAGGCAGCGCCGAACTAGTCCTCGAGGCGAACAGTCTCGTCCTCCTCATCAACCTCGTCATCACCCTGATCCTCGGTGACCTCAGCGGCTTCACTGCCTAGTTCATCATCAACAGCCGCGGTCTCAGCCGAAGCAGTCTCCGAGTCTTCCTGCTGAACGAGCAGCTCACCATCTTCATCGAAGAGATCTTCGTCATCCTCGCGCTCGCCCAGACGAGCAAAAGAGACGACCTTCTCGTCTTTATCCAAGCGAATGAGGCGGACACCCATCGTGTTGCGGCCGATCACGGACACCTCATGAACCCCGGTGCGAATGATCTTGCCTCCCGAAGTGACGATCATGATCTGCTCGTTGTCCTCGACCTGCGTGACGCCAACGACGTGACCATTGCGACCCTCGGTCTTGATGTCGATAAGGCCCATGCCTCCACGGTTCTGCTTGCGATACTCGCCGATAGCAGTGCGCTTGCCGTAGCCATTGGTGGTCAAGGTGAGCAAGGTCACGTTCGGTCGAACCACCTCGATGCCCACCAGTTCGTCGTCACCCCCCATCCTGATGCCAATGACTCCACGCGCCGTACGACCCATCTCTCGCGCCTGGATGGCATCAAAATGAATACTCTTCCCCTGCGCGGTAGCAAGCAGCAGCGAACCGTCAGGATCATCAAGCAACCGCACGGAGAGGACTTCATCACTGTCCTTGAGGGAGCAGGCGATGATGCCGCTGGCGCGGATGTTGCGATAAGCACTGAGCTTGCTGCGCTTGATCATGCCACTGCGCGTGACCAATACGAGTGAACGCTCATCAAACTCGCGAATAGAGATGACCGTTGCCACCTTCTCGTCTTTGCCGACGTGCGGTAGCAGGTTCACAATCGGCGTTCCGCGCGCAGCGCGCCCGCCTTCGGGCACCTGCCACACCGGCAACAAGAACACCTGTCCCTTGCTGGTAAACACCATCAGCTTGTCATGGGTACTGGCGACAAAGAGATCACGGACAAAGTCCTCATCTCTTGTCCCCATGCCCTTCTTGCCGGTACCGCCGCGACGCTGCTCCTGGTACTCGCGAATCGAGGTGCGCTTGACGTAACCCATGTGACTGAAGGTCACCGCCATCTCTTCGTCGGCGATCAGATCCTCGATGCTCAAATCCGCGCTGGCTGCGACGATCTGAGTGCGACGCTCATCAACGTAGCGAGCTCGAATCTGCAGGAGCTCACTCCGAATCTCGTCACGAACCAGGGACTCATCGTTAAGAATGGCTCGTAGGCGCCCGATTGTTGCGAGCACCTCAGCGTGCTCGCCCTCGAGCTTCTCTCGCTCCATGCCCGTGAGACGAGCCAAGCGCATGTCTAGAATGGCCTGCGCCTGTACATGGGTGAACCCGAAGGTCTCGATGAGACCCGATCTAGCCGTGTCCGAGTCCGCACTCGCACGAATCAAGGCGATGATCTCATCGATATGATCCAGAGCTTTGAGATAGCCCTCAAGTATGTGCGCCCGCGCCTCGGCCTGGTTGAGCTCGAAACGACAACGCCGCACCGTAACCTCTTTACGATGAGTGATGAACTCAGCGAGGATCTCACGCAAGGTCAGCACCCTGGGACGACCATCGACGAGTGCGAGGTTGATCACGCCAAACGTGCTCTGGAGCGCTGTCTGCTTGTACAGGTGGTTGAGGACGACCTGGCCCATGGCATCCCGCTTCAGCTCGATCACAATGCGCATACCCGTACGATCGGACTCATCACGAATATCGCGGATTCCCTCGATCTTCTTATGCCGAACCAGGGTCGCGATGCTCTCGACCAGGCGACTCTTGTTCACCTGATAGGGGATCTCAGTAATGGCGATGGCCTTGTCGTCGCCACGCTCATCCTTCTCGATATCTGCGACACCGCGCACGATGACCCGCCCCCTACCTGTGGTGGCGGCGGATATCGCTCCTGCTTGACCGTAGATGACCCCGCCGGTGGGGAAGTCAGGACCGGGAATGATCTCGAGCAGATCCTCGCTCTGTAGCCCTGGGTCATCCATGAGCGCGACCGTGCCGTCGATGACCTCACCGAGGTTGTGCGGCGCGATGTTGGTCGCCATGCCCACAGCGATACCCGAAGATCCGTTGACGAGCAGGTTGGGAACCCGCGTCGGCAGAACCACAGGCTCTTGAGTAGTGCCGTCAAAATTCTCGGTGAAGTCGACGGTCTCCTTGTCGATATCGACAAGCAGGTCCTCGGCCATGCGCTGCAGACGACTCTCTGTGTAGCGATACGCTGCTGCTGAATCACCGTCGATGCTGCCAAAGTTGCCCTGGCCATCGACCAGCGGATAGCGAAGATTCCAAGGCTGCGCCATACGCACGAGAGCGTCGTAGACGGCACTGTCGCCATGGGGGTGATACTTCTTGAGCACCTCGCCGACCACACCGGCGCACTTGCTGTAGCGACGGTTGTGCAGCAACCCCTCACGGAACATCGCGTACAGGATTCGGCGATGCACCGGCTTGAGGCCATCTCTGGCCGAGGGCAAGGCGCGGCCGACAATGACCGACATCGAGTAGTCCAGATAACTGGACCGCATCTCGTCTTCGATATTCATGCCCACCACGTTGGCGGCAAAGTCTTGTGACATGACTAGCTTCTCTCCAATCCAAACAGATACCCGTCAATAGCGAGCAGTCCTTCGAAATCATAGACGTCGTCCACTAAGCGGGGCACGGTACAGACCTTCGCCTGCCTCCCCGCAAACGACTTGAGGTTGTCGATTGCGCGGCAATCATCGACAGATCGCGCCACCGTGCGTGCAAAGTGAGTCTCCAGACGCTGCATAAAGCCTGGAATGCTGGCCTCGCTCTTATTGGCCAGATGCTGCTCAATCCACTGTCGATCGTCACTGCCCAGGTAGCGCCCGACGTCATCATCGGCGTACTCAGCTTCAGCATAACGACCCACCTGGTTCACGATGAACAAGCCACCAGGCATCGAGCGCTGCATCAATTGAGCGTGGAAATAGCGCGCCTCTTCCATCGAGGTGCTCTGGGGAGCACAGACCACAACAAAGCGAGTCAGCTGCTT
>CAZEIY010000096.1:0-798 GCA_964512375.1 uncultured Rickettsiales bacterium
GGTGCCCTCGCGAGTCTCCTCTGCGAGCAGCCGCATGGATAGGAGGATGCCGGCTGCTCCGGTCATGCCGGAGCTGTAGTAGAAGAACTCTCGGAGCACCTCGGAGCTGAGATTCTTGCCATCGCTGAGGGCGTAGGCGTGGAACAGCAAGCCGTCGAGAAGTAGGAGCGCCGCGATGACGACATAGCCGATCAGGTTCTTGAAGTGAGCTCCGAGCTCACGTCGGGCGATGAGCAGGATGGAGGTCACGACTGTGCTCCTTTGCCGGAAGTAACCTCGAGGAACAGCCCTTCGAGTTGATTGTGACCTGCCTCCAGGCGTCGAAGCGAGATACCTGATCCCACCAGGGCGCTGGCGACGACTTCCGGCTCGTCTCGCTCAAGGGTGATGCTGAGCATGGTATCTCCACCCGGCAGTTCTTCCATTTTCACTTCGGTGACCAGGGGCAGTGCTGTGAGCGCTGCGTGAGCACCGCTCACGTCGCCTCGGATAGTTGCTCGTAGAGAGAGCGCAGAGTTGAATTGCTGTAGGAGGTCGGCCTCGCTGCCCTGGGCGACCAGTTCACCGTCACGCAGCAGGATGAGGCTGTCGCAGGTCTCTTCGACCTCGCTGAGGATGTGCGAGGAGATGAGGATCGTGTGGTCTCCTCCAAGTTGGCGTATTAGGTGCCGCATTTCGACAATCTGAACGGGGTCGAGACCTGATATCGGTTCGTCGAGAATGACCAGGGTGGGCTCATGGACGATGGCTTGAGCGATGCCGGCCCGGCGCCTGTAGCCGAGGGAGAGTGTCGATATT
>CAZEIY010000096.1:808-11764 GCA_964512375.1 uncultured Rickettsiales bacterium
ATATTGGAGCGTCGAGCACATCAGTGAGCGCGGTTCGTTCGGCTACTTCCCGCACCCGCGAGACGATCTTTGATGAGGGGTAGCCGCGCAGCCTCGCCAGGTAGGAGAGAAAGCCGTCCACCGTCATCTCGGCATAGAGGGGCGGTTGCTCGGGGAGGAAGCCAATGCGTGGTCGGAGGAGCTCAGGATTGGCCAGCAGGTCGATGCCTTCGACCTGTACAGCTCCCGAAGTGGGCAGTAGGTAGCCAGCCAGGATCTTCAGGGCTGTGCTCTTGCCGGCTCCATTGAGGCCAAGGAATCCGGCGATCTGTCCGCTCTCGATGGTGAACTCGAGATCGTAGATGGCGCGAGAGGCTCCGTAGTATTTGGTGAGGCCTTTGACTTCAATCATTTTGCAATTTGTTTCTCGTCGTGGGGACTAGTAGTGGACGTCATTTTGCTCGACGCACCAGTTGACGAACTCGTCGAGGGGACGAGAACCCTTGGGGCCCTCTCCGCGCAAGCGCAGCGAGATTGTGCGTTCTTCGGCCTCTCGTCCTCCGATCACAGCGACTGCGGGTGCCCGCAACTCCTTGGTGGCTCTGGCGATCTTTGCGTTGACCTTGTCGGCGCTGCTGTCCAGCGAGGCGCGGATGCCAACCTTCCGAAGCGCCGCAACCACTTCCTCGCCATAGTCGTTCCAGTCCTGTGACACGGAGACGACGGCGACCTGCTCGGGATGAAGCCAGAAGGGGAAAGCCCCGCCGGTATGTTCGATGAGTACCGCCAGGAAGCGCTCGAATGAGCCGTACATGGCGACATGGATGACGACGGGTCGACAGGCTTTGTCTTCTTCGTCCTGGTACGTCAGGTCAAAGCGCTCGGGGAGCACGAAGTCGAGCTGACAGGTTGCCAGTTGCCAGGTGCGCCCCAGGGCATCTTCGACGTGGAAGTCGATCTTGGGGCCGTAGAAGGCCCCATCGCCGGGGTTCAGCTTCCAAGGCTTGCCGCTGGCTTCGAGTTGCTCTTGCAGCGCCGCTTCAGCCCGTTCCCAGAGGGAGATGTCGCCCAGGGCCTTTTCGGGGCGGGTGCTCAACTCCAGAGTGACCTTCATGTCGAAGGTCGAGTAGACCCGGTCAACGAAGCTGAGGATGCGCTGGATCTCGTCACCGATCTGTTGCTCGCGGACAAAGTGGTGTGTGTCGTCCTGGCAGAAGCTGCGAGTACGAGTGATGCCTCCGAGGGCTCCCTTGAGCTCGTTGCGGTGAAGTGGCCCCTCGTCGTGGTAGCGGATGGGAAGCTCGCGATAAGAGCGCCGCTCCATACCGAAGATGTTCATGTGTACCGGGCAGTTCATCGGCTTGAGGCTGTAGCGCCCCTTGTCCGGGCCCTCTCCACCATCGTCATGCTCGTCGCCGAGGAGGAACATGTGCTCCTTATAGGCTTCCCAGTGCCCAGAACGTTCCCACAGGCTCTGGTGGCACATGATTGGGCCGCGGACCTCCTGGTAGCCGTTGCCGAGCACCAGCTCGCGAATACGGTCCCCCAGGAGGCGATAGATCACCATGCCGCGCGACAAGAGCACGGGGGAGCCAGGAGAGAAGGGGAAGAACGTGAACAATCCCATCTCTTTGCCGAGCTTGCGATGGTCGCGCTTGCGAGCCTCTTCCAGTCGGCGCAGGTGGAGCTTGAGTTCTTTGGGCGATTCCCAGACTGTGCCGTACACACGGCTCAGCTGGGGATTCCTGGGGTCGGCCTGCCAGTAGGCGGAGGAAACACTCATCAGCTTGAAGAAACGGAGGGACTTCGTGTCTTTGACATGAGGTCCGCGACAGAGGTCCACGAAGCCGCCGTCGTCATGGCTGAACGTTGAGTAGCTGTCTTCATCGATCTTTTCGATTAGGCCGATTTTGAAGTCCTGACCTCGCTCGCTGAAGAGCGCCTCGGCTTCGGTTCTCGGCAGGTCCTTCTGCACGAAGGCGCTGCCGCCGGCGATGATCTCTCGCATTCGGTCTTCGATGCGAGGAAGGTCTGCCTCGGTGACTGGTGGCTCGGTGCGCATGTCGTAGTAAAAGCTGTCCTTGAGCGCTGGGCCGGTGCCGAGCATTGCTCCCGGGAACAGGTCGGCTACCGCTTGCGCCATGACGTGCGCGCATGAGTGACGCATCGTATGGAGGCGCCACTCTTTTGGAGAGTCGAAGTCTTGTGGTGTGTCTGGCATGAGGGACGCTGCTCGCCTGCGGTCTGTGGTTCTGCGACGCGGGAGTATAGGGCAGAGCCTTTGCACGTTCAATGGGGGGCGGTATGTCGTGCGGAGATTCTCTGGGAGTTGGTCTCGTATCCTGAACAAAGCCAGTAAACAAGGGCTCTCCAAAGCGTTTGATCTTGCGCTTCTGGTGAAGATCCTCGAACCTGAGAGGGCGCGGACCTCTTCCCGGAGACAACATGCCCCTTCGAATAAACAACAACATCGCCAGTCTGCTCATTCAGCAGAAGGTCGGTGGCAGTCAGGATCGTCTGCGGAGCAACTTCGCCAAGCTTGCGAGCGGACTTCGGATCAGCCAGGCAGCAGATGATGCTGCTGGGCTGGGCATCTCTGAGAGCTTGCGTGCGGAAATGCGTGGTCTTCAGCAAGCGAATCGAAACGTCTCAGACGGCATGAGCATGGTGCAGACCGCTGAGAGTTCGATGGGAGAGATCGGAAACAACCTCTCTCGCATGCGTGAGTTGGCTGTGCAGTCGGCTAATGGCACGCTGAACGCCAATGATCGCGCCAACATTCAGGCGGAGTTCAACTCCCTGCAGAGCGAAGTGGATCGCATCGCCAATTCGGCGGAGTTCAACGGTCAGCAACTCAGTGACGGCTCCACCGGAGCTGTTGATGTGCAGGCCGGCGCCGGCAATGTCCCCGCTAATGACCGCATCACTGTCAACCTTCAAGATGGTCGTGGCGCCACTCTGGGCGTTGACGCGGGGAGCATCGATGTGACCAGCCAGGTCAATGCGCAGAATGCAATCTCTGCCATAGACAGTGCGATCACCACCGTCAGCGGCTCTCGAGCGGCATACGGGGCTGCGCAGAACACGCTGACTTCTGCATCGCACAACCTGCAGAGCTACACGGAGAACCTGGTGGCTGCTGAGAGTCGAATCCGAGACGTGGATTTTGCTGCCGAGACAGCGGATAAGGCGCGCAACGACATTCTCGGTCAGGCCGGTATCGCTCTCCTGGCGCAGGCCAACCTGAATCCAAACACCGCTCTGGGCCTGCTCAAGTAGGAGCGCCGAAGCTCCGCTTCAGTACTCCTGCGATGCCTCGGGCGTCGCTCACGAGCTTGGTGATGTCGTCAAAGCGAAGTGCTTGCTGTGCGTCGGAGAGTGCATGCCGTGGCTCGGGGTGGACCTCGACAATGAGTCCATCTGCGCCAGCAGCAAGAGCCGCCTGAGCCAGAGGTGCCACCAGCTTGCGACTGCCCGCCGGGTGGCTTGGATCGGCGATCACGGGCAGGTGAGTCAGGGACTTGAGGACCGCAATAGCGGCCACGTCGAGGGTGAAACGACAGTGATCTCCAAAGGTGCGGATGCCTCTCTCACAAAGGATCACCTGCTCGTTTCCTTCGGCCAGGATGTATTCAGCGGCGCCGAGGAACTCATCGAGGCTCGCTGCCAGGCCGCGCTTGAGCACGACGGGAAGCTTGGTTCGTCCCACCTCCTTGAGGAGGGAGTAGTTCTGCATGTTCCTGGCGCCGAGCTGGATAACGTCCGC
This sequence comes from uncultured Rickettsiales bacterium, assembly GCA_964512375.1. Lineage (GTDB taxonomy): Bacteria > Myxococcota_A > UBA796 > UBA9615 > UBA9615 > UBA6601. The sequence continues at coordinate 4,554 of CAZEIY010000096.1, forward strand.
GTATTGCACCACCAACTCCAACTGTCGATGGTCCATGGCCTCGGTGACGATCGGCAAGCCAGTTTCTTCGCGCGCCGCAGCCAGCAGCTTCAGGCCCTCTTCTCCGTGTCCCTGGAAGGCATAGGGATTGGTTCGCGGCTTGAACGCTCCCCCACGAAGCGCCTGTGCGCCGATGGACTTTACGAAACGTGCGGTGTCCATGAGTCGATCGCCGCTGTCGACGGAGCAGGGCCCTGCAATGAACCACAGGTTGTTTGAGCCGACCAGGGCTTCTCCTACGGGCCACTCGCTGAATTGTCCCTCTGTGCCCTCGAGCGTGGCGAGGCGATAGGGTTTGGTCACCTTGATGACGCGAAGGACTCCCGGCATCTCGCTGATTTCAGGGATTATCGCGGCGCCGGTGTTGCCGGTGACTGTGATCGCTGAGCGTCTGGCGCCAGGCACGATCCCTGGCGTCAGTCCCGCGTCGCTGATGCGGCGAGAGATCTCCTGGATCTGCGACTCGGTGGCGGACTTATTGAGGACAATCAGCATCTTCGGCTCCATTTTTCGTCGATGGACGAGCGCGGCACTGTAGCGCCAGCTACCGACGAGGTCGAGGGGAAGGGCCAAGTAGCCGCTGAGCGCGGTATCCGTGCGTAGACGTGGACGTGCTGCATTGCTGCCAGTACCATGCGCCGCGATGAGCCGGCCCCTCATACTGGTAACCAACGACGACGGCATCGATGCCCCCGGGATCGGCGCCCTTGCGGCTGCAGTGGAGTCCCTGGGTGAGGTCTGGGTGGTCGCACCAGCGACTGAGCAGAGTGCCATGTCGCATGCGTTGACTCTGCACGAGCCTTTGCGTCTGCAGGACCGTGGAGAAAGGCGCTTTGCCGTCACTGGGACCCCAACGGATTCTGTCTTTTTCGGGGTGTTGCACTTGCTTCCGCGTAAGCCAGATCTCGTACTCTCTGGCATCAACCGTGGCCCCAACCTGGGTGAGGATGTCAGCTACTCGGGGACCGTGAGTGCGGCGCTTGAAGCGGCGGTAATGGGGATTCCAGCGGTCGCCTTCTCTCACATCAAGCCAGGTGACGACTCCGACTATGAGGATGGGGCGTTGCTTGCTGCGCAGTTGGCCACTCGAGTGCTTGCTGAGGGGTTGCCTCGTGGGAACTACCTCAACGTGAACTTCCCTGATGTCCCTCGAGGAGAGGTTCGGGGCCTTCAGGTGACGAGGCTGGGAAAGCGCTACTACGAGGACAGCATTGTCCAGTGCAGCGACCCGAGAGGGAAGCCCTACTTCTGGATCGGAGGTAGCGCCTATTCCTTCGACGATATTCCAGGTACAGACTGCGTCGCCGTGCATCAGGGTTATGCCTCAATTACGGCCCTTCACACTGATCCCACCGATGAGAAGGCCTGCGAGATGCTCCGCTCCTGGGGCCTGGAGGAACTGTGAGTCATTTCGAGGTGGTTCGTCGGCGTATGGTCGAGCAACAGCTCGGAGACATCCGAGATGTGAGGGTTCTCGAGGCGATGAGCCTCGTGCCGCGTCACCACTTCGTTCCCTCAGTGCTCGAGGGGCGCGCCTACGACGACAAGCCACTACCGATAGCCAAGCAGCAGACGATCAGCCAACCCTGGATCGTGGCTCGGATGACCGAACTGCTTGAGCTCGACGGTAGCGAGACGGTGCTGGAGGTGGGCACTGGATCGGGCTACCAGGCTGCCGTCCTCGCGCGGGTCTGTAAGCGGGTAGTCAGCGTCGAGCGCCATGGAGAGCTCGCCAAGGAGGCCGCCCGGAAGCTCCAGGCGCTGTCTCTCCACAACGTCACAGTTCTCGCCTCGGATGGCACGATGGGGCGCAGCGAGTTCGCGCCTTTTGGGGCGATTATGGTGACCGCTGCTGCCCCCGACGTCCCTCGTCCACTGCTCGAACAACTCGCGCCAGGTGGACGGATGGTCATTCCGGTGGGCGATCAGCAGATGCAAACCCTGTATCGCTACACGCGGGCCGTTGAGGACCCGAGCAGCTTCTGCGAGGAGCACTTTGAGCGTTGCCGGTTTGTTCCGCTCCTCGGTCGCTATGGGCACCAGGAGGTCGAATGAGCGTCAAGGTGTTGCTCTGGGTGATTCTGCTCACCTTTACGCCGACTCTCGAGCTTCGCGCATCGATTCCCTACGCCATTCTCGTCGCGAAATGGCCAGCGTTCTACGCGGCTGCGGTGGCGACACTGGCCAATACGGCTCTCGCACCACTGGTCTGGGTTTTCGTGCATCGAATCATGCCGATCTTTCTCCAGGTGGCATGGATCGAGCGCATCTACAGCAGGGTTGTGGACAGGAATGCGGCGAAGCTGCAGGACAAGGTGGATCGCTACGGCGTCCTGGGTCTGGCACTCTTTATCGGTGTGCCCTTCCCGGGCACTGGCGTCTACTCGGGTTGCCTCGCCGCCTGGGCGCTGAAGTTCCGATTCCGTGACTATCTGCTCGCTTCCTTTCTCGGCTGCCTCATCGCCGCCGTTGCGGTTACGGTTGTGGTTGCTTCGGGCAATGAGGCTTTTCACTTTCTCTACAAGGACCTTGCTGCGCACTGAGCGCATCCCGTTACCTGGAGTTCTACGATGTCTGTTGACTTGATCTCGTCTCTGATTCGCGATGTTCCCGACTTCCCCAAGCCGGGCATCCTCTTCAAGGACATTACTCCCGTTCTCCAGGACCCTGCGGGTCTTAAGGCTTCTGTCGATTTGTTCGTACAGAGGTGGCAGGACCAGGGGATCGAGAAGATCGTCGGCATCGAGAGCCGAGGTTTCCTGCTCGGGGCGCCGGTGGCTTATCAGATGGGCGTCGGCTGTGGCCTGGTCCGTAAGGCGGGCAAGCTGCCTTATGAGCGGATTCAGCGATCGTATGACCTGGAATATGGTAGCGCCACGCTCGAGGCACACACGGATCTCGTGCGACCGGGTGAACGCATTGTGGTGGTCGACGACCTGTTGGCTACCGGCGGAACTGCCAGAGCCACCATCGAGCTGGTCCGTGAGCTGGGCGCCGAGGTGGTAGAGGCCGGCTTCCTTATTGAGCTCAGCTTCCTACCGGGACGAGAGGTCATTGAGGGCCTGGGTACTTCGGTGTTCGCACCACTCGTCTTCTGAGTCGAACGTCTTACGGATTGGTAGGAGCAGGAATAGGCCACGTATTCGATGGCTTGCTCTGTCCTCGACCTCAGGGCGCCGATCTGTATAATCCGCCACCCTCTATGAGGATCCAAAGGTAATCACAATCAGGAGAATGTTCATGCGTGAAGTCGTCATCGCTTCTGCAGTACGCACCCCCATCGGCTCCTTCCAGGGGGCTCTGGCTTCACTCGGGGCGACTCGGCTCGGCGCCATCGCCATCAAGGCAGCTGTCGAGCGCGCCGGAATTTCGGGAGAAGATGTCGATGAGTGCATCATGGGATGCGTGTTGCCTGCCGGAATCGGCCAGGCCCCCGCTCGTCAGGCAGCTATCTTTGCAGACCTGCCAAAGGCTACGCCCTGCATGACCATCAACAAGGTCTGTGGTTCTGGGCTGAAGGCGGTCATGCTGGCCAGCCAGGCGATTCGATGCGGTGATGTAGATGTCGTCGTTGCAGGCGGTATGGAGAGCATGAGCAATGCCCCCTACCTGTTGCCGAAGGCGCGTACGGGCTATCGCATGGGTCACGGCGAGATGCTCGACTCGATGGTCAAGGATGGCCTTTGGGATGTGTACAACGACTACCACATGGGCTCTGCTGGCGAGCTGTGTGCGTCGGAGTGCTCCATTCCACGCGCTCGCCAGGATGACTTCGCGATCAACTCATACAAGAAGGCCCTGGCGGCTCAGGAGGCGGGCAAGTTCGTTGCCGAGATCGTGCCCGTTGAGGTGCCACAGCGCCGGGGAGATCCGCTGGTTGTGGACAGCGACGAGGAACCTGGCAAGGGTCGTCCCGATAAGATCCCTGCTCTTCGATCGGTCTTCATGAAGGACGGAACGATCACTGCCGCGAATGCCTCGTCCATCAACGACGGTGCGGCTGCTTTGGTGGTGATGTCGGCTGACAAGGCTCGTGAGTTGGGTATTACCCCGCTTGCTCGCATCGCAGGAGATGCGAGTCATGCTCAGGCTCCGGAGTGGTTCACCACAGCTCCTGCCTTTGCCATTGAGAAGGCTCTTCAGAGACTGGACCTCGCGGTTGACGACATCGACCTCTGGGAGGTCAACGAAGCCTTCTCCGTGGTGTCTTTGGCGGTAGGTGACAAGGTCGGCTATGCCGATGAGCGGGTCAATGTATGGGGCGGAGCTGTTGCGCTGGGCCATCCAATTGGTGCTTCTGGCGCGCGCATCCTCGTCACTCTTCTCCATCAACTCAAGGATGCTGACAAGAAGCGCGGCTGCGCATCTTTGTGCATCGGTGGCGGCGAGGCCGTGGCACTGGTTGTTGAGAGGTAGAACGTCAAGTAAAAACAGGGCATTAAGTTGCGCAACTAAAAGTAAGTTCGAGGTGTTTGAGATGACAGTAGCGGGTATTGGAAGCATCGGTGTCGTAGGCTCGGGTCAGATGGGCGCTGGTATTGGTCAGGTGGCGGCGACGGCTGGCTTTCAAGTAGTGCTCTCGGATGTAACGGACGATCTGGCGGCGAAGGGGAGAGCAGGTATCGGCAAGCGCCTGGAACGCTCCGTGTCTAAGGGGCGGATGTCTGCCGAAGAGGCGCAAGACGTCCTGGGTCGGATCACCGCAAGCGGAGACATGGGTTCTTTTGCTGATTGTGACCTGGTGGTCGAGGCGGTCAGCGAGAACTTTGGTCTGAAGAAGAGCATCTTTGAGAAGCTCGATGCCATTGCGAAGCCCAGCGCAATCCTGGCGTCCAACACCTCATCCATCTCGATTACCAAGCTGGCAGCCGTGACCTCGCGTCCTGAGCAGTTCATCGGCATGCACTTCATGAACCCGGTGCCGGTGATGAAGCTGGTCGAGGTCATCTCTGGACACCAGAGCTCTGCGACAACCCTGACAACTACGGTGGCCGTGGCTGAGTCCATGGGGAAGACCTGTGTCCAGGCCAGGGACTTCCCAGGGTTCGCTGTGAACCGCATCCTTATGCCAATGATTAATGAGGCCTTCTATGCTCTGTACGAGGGCATCGCTGACGCCGAGGGCATTGATGCAGCGATGAAGCTGGGAACCAACCAGCCAATGGGTCCGCTGACGTTGGCAGACTTCATCGGTCTCGACACCTGCCTTGCCATCATGGAGGTGCTCCACGAGGGTCTCGGAGACACTAAATATCGCCCCTGTCCGCTGCTGAGGCAGTATGTTGACGCTGGCCTGATGGGTAGGAAGAGTGGCCGCGGCGTTCATGATTACCGTAAGGAGAACTAGAGCCATGACCGAAGAAGTCGTTACCATTGAGAGGCACGGCGATGATATCGCTGTACTGCGAATTAACCGGCCTGGCGCGCTTAATGCCCTGAACATCGATGTGCTTCGCTCGCTCGCCGCTGCTATCGAGCAGGAGCAGACGCGGGGCACCACTGTGCTCGTGCTGACCGGATCGGGCGAGAAGGCCTTTGTGGCTGGCGCGGACATCGCGCAGATGCAGAAGTTTGATCGCGCTGAGGCTACTCAGTTCGCTCGATATGGTCAGCGTGTCTTCAACATGCTCACCCTGTACCGTGGCGTGACCATCGCTGCTGTGAACGGTTTCGCGCTGGGCGGTGGCATGGAGATGGCAATGGCTTGCGATCTCATCCTCTTGGACGAGAGTGCCCGCATGGGTCAGCCAGAGGTAAGCCTTGCGGTGATTCCCGGCTTCGGTGGAACTCAACGCCTGGTCCGGCTCGCGGGAGCACAGCGTGCTCGTGAGCTCATTTTTACTGGTCGCACGATCAAGGCGGACGAGGCGGTGTTTCTGGGGATTGGCCTCGCCACGTACCCGACCGGCACCGTGCTCGAGGAGGCCCTGAGCATGGCCAAGACCATCTGTTCCAAGGGTCCGGTGGCTGTTCGACTCGCCAAGCAGAGCTGCGCCAACGGCGAGCGCTTCGATCCGGCAATTGGCTTCCAGGAAGAGGCCGACATGTTCGGGAAGTGCTTTGACACTGCCGATCAAAAAGAAGGCATGAGCGCCTTTTTAGAGAAGCGTCCGGCGCAGTTTCAGGGGAACTGAATCTTGCCTTCTCCCTTCCGCGTTGTGATCGCCAAGCCGGGTCTCGATGGTCACGATCGGGGCGCAAAGGTGGTAGCGCGTGCGCTGCGGGACGCCGGCTTTGAGGTCATCTACACCGGGCTCCACCAGAGCCCTTCGGCTGTAGCCAACACAGCCCTCCAGGAAGACGTGGATGCGGTGGGTCTGTCCATTCTCAGTGGCGCCCATCGCAGCTTGTTTCCTGCGGTTCGGAAAGCCCTGGACGGAGAGGGTATGCAGGATGTGCTCCTCTTTGGCGGGGGCATCATTCCCAAGGGTGATCATGACTTCCTGCAGGACAATGGCACCTCAGCGGTCTTCGGCCCCGGGACAGACACCGGAGATATTATTCGCTGGTTGAACGAGGCTCTCGAAGAGCGTGGACCTCGCCGTGACTGACCTGTAGCTCGACTCCGGGCTCAGGAGTTGACGCCCTCGGCTTCCAGCAGGGGGGCGAGTCCGCCGCTGCGGTACAGGGCAAGTAATTCAGTGAAGCCCCCGACATGGCTGCTGCCGATAAAGATCTGGGGCACCGTCCGCTGTCCTCCGCTGCGTTCGATGAGCTTGACTCGTGCTTCGCTGTCTCCGGAGATGTCGATCTCCAGGAATGGGATGTCCTCTTGTTCGAGGAGGCGCTTTGCGCGTGTGCAGAACCCGCAGTACCGGGTGGTGTAGACCTTTACTTCAGACATTGCCCCATCCCTATCAGTTGAGGTGGGGTTTGACCATCACCCCTCGGGCTGACGAGGGCCTGGCGTCGCTTAACGGCTTCGAACCCTGGGCAAGCGACCCAGGGTTCGAAGTTGAGCAACTCAAGCACGTGAATTGTTAAAATAGTAGTTAAAATAGTTATTTATAAGCTATTATATCTAGTAGTAGATCGTAAGTGAGTCGGAGCCATCCAGGTAGTTGCGAGCTTCAATGATGGCGTCGACGGGCTCGCCGCAGAACAGGTAGGTCTCAGCTTCCCAGACCATGCCACCCCAGGTCTCGTTACCCTCGTGATTCATCGAGAAGCTA
>CAZEIY010000097.1:0-11757 GCA_964512375.1 uncultured Rickettsiales bacterium
CCGGCTTCCCGCTGATGGCGGGCTTCATGAGCAAGGACGAGATCCTGTGGTGGGCGTTTGCCAGTGAACGAGGCTCGACTTTTGCCTGGGTGCTGGTGGTTCTCGCTGCCTTCTGCACTGCCTTCTACATGTTCCGCATCATGTGGATGACGTTCTGGGGCGAGCACCGGGGTGTTCCCGAGGGGCATGGCCACCATGGCGATGACCACCATGGCGATGACCATGGGCACCACGGTGCGCCCAAAGAGAGTCCGTGGACCGTGACGGTGCCCCTGATGGTGCTGGGCGTCCTCTCTGTGGTGGGTGGTTTTCTATCGATCCCTCCCATCTTTACAGAGCACGAGACCATTCACTTCTCGCTGCATCACTGGCTGCATCCAGTGATGGCCAACAGTGAGGTCCACGTACGAAAAGCCATCGCTGAAAATCACGCGTTGGAGTGGGGTTTGATGGGCTTCTCTACTGCAGTGGCCCTTGGCGCCATCGCCTTGACCTGGATGCTCTGGGGTGGCGGCAAGGACAAGCTGCGAGACATCATCGAAGAGAAGGCACCAGCTCTACACCGGGTGCTCTGGAACAAATGGTACGTGGATGAGCTCTACGAGATGACGCTCATCGGGCCGACCGTAGCCTTTTCCAAGAATGTGCTCTGGCGAATTGTCGACGAGGTCATGGTGGATGGGCTGGTCAATGGTGTAGCCAGCGTCTGCAAGCATGTTGCTGACAAGATCGGTCGCCTCCAGGACGGTGACGTTGGTCGCTATGCGACGGTCATGGTGGCGGCGATGGTGACCATCGTCTTCCTGCTCGCCAGCACTGGACTCTGGTAGGGGATTGCTGTGATGGACTCTCTGCCTATCCTCTCTCTGGTTACCTTTGTGCCCCTGGTGGGCGCCTGCGTGGTGGCGCTCCTGCCACGCGAGTCCGGCGATCAGGCCAAGAAGGTTGCCCTGCTGTTCGCGCTGGCGGGATTTGCAGTCTCGCTGCCTCTCATTGGCTACGACGCCGGGGCTGCCGGAATTCAGTTTGCTGAGCGGTACTACTGGGTGCCGTCGCTGGGGATATCCTGGCACCTGGGCATCGATGGCATCTCGCTGTGGCTGGTCATGCTGACCACCTTCTTGGGGCCTGTCGTCATTCTCGGGGCGTGGGAAGCGGTCGAGAAGCGTCCCAGGGAGTTCTTCTTCCACATCCTGGCCCTCCAGACGGCCATGCTCGGTGCCTTCGTCGCCCAGAACCTGGCGGTCTTCTACCTCTTCTGGGAACTGATGCTGGTGCCGATGTTCTTCCTCATCGGTGTCTGGGGCGGCCCCGAGCGGCTCTATGCGACGGTCAAGTTTGTGCTCTTCACGGTCTTTGGCTCGATGCTCATGCTGGTGGCCATCTTCTACCTGTACTGGTTGCACCATGAGCAGGCCATGGCCGGAATGCTCGGGCCAGCAGCGATGGCTCAGCCCTGGTCCATGGAATTTGCGGATCTGTATCGGGTCCGAATTGGTCTAGACGTTCAGTGCTGGCTGTTCGCCGCCTTCGGCCTGGCCTTCGCGGTCAAGGTTCCGATGTTCCCATTCCATACCTGGCTGCCTGATGCGCACGTGCAGGCGCCTACAGCTGGCTCTGTGATTCTGGCTGGCGTGCTGTTGAAGATGGGTACCTATGGCTTTATACGCCTGGGTATGCCCTTGTTCCCGGCTGCGGTCGAAGAATGGGGTTGGTTGGTCATGCTGCTGGCCGTCATCGGCATCATCTACGGAGCCCTGGTGGCCATGGTGCAGCCCGACATGAAGAAGTTGGTGGCTTACTCGTCGGTTTCCCATATGGGCTACATCATGCTCGGCATCTTCGCGCTGAACCCCGAGGGCGTCGAGGGCGGCATGTTGCAGATGCTCAACCATGGCATCAGTACGGGTGCACTCTTCTTGTTGGTTGGCGTGATCTACGAGCGCACCCACACGAGGCGTATCTGGGACTTTGGCGGCCTCGCCAAGGTGATGCCCGTCTATGCGACGTTGTTCATCATTGTCGCGCTCAGTTCAGCGGGTTTGCCAGGCACCAACGGCTTTGTCGGCGAGTTCCTTACCCTGCTGGGCGCCTTCAAGTGGGGTCACCTCGAGTTTGCGCAGAGCGGGAACCTGCTGACTTCGTATGGATTTGTCGCTGGTGCGGCGCTGGGCGTCATCTTGGGCGCTGTCTATCTGCTGTGGATGATCGAGCGAGTCTTCTTCGGCAAGGTCCTGCAGAAGCGACACCTGTCACTCGTCGACATCACCCCGCGGGAACTGCTCGTGTTCGCGCCCTTGCTGGTCATGATTTTCTGGCTGGGCATCTATCCAAAACCGTTTATCGACAAGATGGAACCCTCGGTTCAGCAATGGATCGCGCAGGTTGAGCAGGGTGGCAAGGCAGCCGCGAAGCTGCCGGCCGATCTTGGCTCTCTGCGCAACCCGACGGGGGCCGGCAGTGCGCTCGCGCAGCGCGGTGGGGAGGAGTAGCGCCGTGAACATCGATACTCAGTTCCACCTGATGATTCCCGAGTTCATCGTCCTCGCAGCGGCCATCCTCTGCCTCATCGTCGATGGCATGACGCATACGCCAGGGGATCGAAGCGCCAGGAAAGATCCGCGCGGCGTGACGATGAGCATCGCTGTGTTTGGCTGCGTGCTCGCGGTGGTGACGATTGGGCTACAGCTCTACCTGGGCTCCCTACAGCCGGCATGTGCTGACTGCACGGTTGCGCCGTGGCTCGAGCCTGGGGTCACTTACACCTCCTTTGGTGGATTGTTCGTGCTCGATCCGTTCGCTCTGTTCTTCAAGGTTGTCCTGCTCATCGGTGCGGCTCTGAGCCTCTTGCTGTCCGACTCCTGGTTACGCGACCGGAACCTGAGCACTGGCGCTCCGTACGCGCTGCTGCTGTTTTCGACCAGCGGCATGATGTACCTGGTTTCGGCTGGGGACATGATCACCCTGTTCCTGGGTCTCGAGGTGATGTCCGTACCACTGTATTGCCTCGCAGCAACCTTGCGCTGGGATGACCGCTCCGTTGAGGCGGGAATGAAGTACCTGGTGCTCGGCGCCATGGCCACAGCTATCTTCTTGATGGGAGTAGGCCTTCTGTATGGCTTCCAGGGTCTGGAGGGTGGGGGAGCCAACTCCGAGATCTCCGCTCTGCGGTCGGCACTGTTGAGCACCCCCACCACAGCGCTGCCTGCGTATGCCTCTATTGGCGGCTTGTTGGTGTTGGTCGGCCTGCTGTTCAAGGTCTCTGCCGCTCCGTTCCATATGTGGACACCTGATGTCTACGAGGGCACCCCGACGCCATTTACAGCGTTCATGTCGGTCGCGGTAAAGGCTGCCGGTGCGGCGGTGATCATCCGTCTCTTCGGAGGCGAGGTGCTCGCGCGTTTGGGTTTGCAGGAGCTGCTTTGGTTCGTCGCTGCGCTGACGATGATCGTCGGCAACTTCATGGCGTTGGTGCAGAACAACATCAAGCGCATGCTGGCCTACTCGTCTATCGCCCACGGCGGCTACATCCTGGTCGCGGTTCTTGCAGGCACTGCTGATGGGCAGGCAGCGGTGCTGTACTACGCGTTGGCCTATACGGTAGGAAACCTTGCGGCCTTCTCTGTCCTCGTCTACCTGGGCGGGCAGGGACTCGACGTCGAGACCTTCGACGATCTGAGAGGTCTGGGCGCTCGCTATCCCTGGGTGGGAGCGGTGATGGGCATTGCGATGCTCTCCTTGGCTGGAATGCCGCCTCTCGTTGGCTTCTTTGCGAAGTTCTCGATCTTTGTGGCGGCCATCGCTGAGGGGTATGTCTGGTTGACTGTTATTGGCCTTCTCACCAGCGCAGTGTCCTTTGCCTACTATCTGCGCCCCATGATCGTAATGTTCATGCGTTCAGAGGGTTCCGCAGTGATCTCGCGGAGCATGGACAGGCGTCTTGCCCTGGGCATGGCACTCTCGACTGCGGCTATTGTCGCCCTTGGAGTGTTTACTGAGGCCTGGATGCGTCTGGCAGAAGCAGCAGTGATCGTGTTTGCAGGTTAGGCTAAGGACGTAACCAGTCTCGCGATCAGGGAGTTCTCTTGGCGCACGCGATCCTGCAGTTGGGCTGTTGCCTCAGCTTTCACCAGAGCCAGGCCACCGGTGCAGAGGCTCTTGATGCGCTCTTTGATGAGGTCTATGAGCCACTCTTGGATCTTCTCGAGGGGGAGAAGACGTTCAGGGTGAGTCTGGCCTTCTCCGGGAATATCCTTGAGCGTGCGCTAGCAAGCTGCCCGGCATTTCTTGACCGTCTGGCAGGGCTGCAGCGCGATGGTCGCATTGAGCTTCTTGGTGGCGCTTTCTACACGCCGGTTCTCAGTTCCATCCCCGATCGCGATGCACTCAGTCAACTGCAGTACACGAGCGGCTTTTACCAACAGCACCTCCGCTGCCGACCACGCGGCGTCTGGCTGGCTCTTCAGGCGTGGGAGGGGTCACTTCCAAAGGTGCTCAGCGCTGCAGGTGTGCGGTACACCCTGCTAGACGCCGGACACTTTGTTGCGGCGGGTTGTGCCGCTGAGGATCTTGAGGGCTACTACACCACGGAGCGCAGCGGTCAGACTGTTTCCCTCGTGCCTCTGCACCGTGGGCTCAGTGCTGCTGTAGCGTGCGGAGGTGCGGAACTCCCTGGTTTTCTGGAGGAGCTCGCGGGCAGGTCCAGGGGAGAGGAGAGCCTGTTCGCCTTCAGCCTCGACGGGCACGCCTTGATGCGCAGTGGTGCGCTGCAAGCTTTCTCCGAGCTTCTTGCTGCGCGCGCGCATTGGCTCAAGGCTGAACTCCCTGGAAGCTTCATGGATCGTAAAGGCAGCCGAGGTCGGGTCTATCTTCCCGCCTGTGTCGATCCGGGATTATCGAGATGGTTGCGTCCTGCAGAGGCCGGGCGGCGGCGCCTGGAACTCAGTGAGGCCTTGAATGGGATCGGCATGCTCGACTCTGCTCGCCCTCTCCTGGGGCCGGTTCTCTGGGACAACGTTCTTGTGAAGTACCCTGAGGCCAACCGACTCCACAAGCGCATGCTGCGGGTGTCGCATCGGGTCGACAAGCTCCGAGCAGTGGTATCGGCGAGCGCCCGGAAGGGTGGCGCCGAGGAAGATCTTGAGCGTGCCCGAGTTCTGATGGGCAAGGCCTGTACGGCGCTGTGGCAGGCTCAGAGCCACAGCTTCTACTGGCATGGTCCGCAGGCTCTGCCTGGGATCTATGACGCTGCAGCCCGCAAGAAGGCGTTGCGACTGCTTCTCTCAGTGGATCGCGTTGTCGACCGGCTCCTGAAGGACTCAAGTCAGCAAAAGTGGACCGTCGCGCGCGCTGATTACGATGCAGACGGTGCAGAGGAGTTGTTGGTGCGGACGCCGCACTTCTCAGCACTGATTCACCCTCGTCTGGGCGGCGAACTGGCAGAGTTGGATCTGCGTAACGAGATGTTGCCGATTCAGAGCAACTTCAGCCCCCTTGAAGAGCCGGAACCTCCTCGTCTCGAGGGCAATGAGGTAGCCCTCGTTTTTGACGACGAGGAGCAGCAGGCGGCGTGGGAAGGCGGTGCTTCTGCCAGGGACCGGCTGCCACGTTCAGGTCTCGAGCCGCTCAGACGCGGTGCATTTGTCGATCGCTTTCTCGGACCGGAGACCACTCTCTCTAGTTTTGCCAAGCGCCAATTTCGCGAGCTGGGTAGCTTCTCAGCTCGGCCCTACGAGGTACTGCCTGTGGTGGGGCCCGAGCAAGAAGGGCAGGGCGGCACCGTCATCCTCTCACACAGTGGGGTCGTGAAAGACGTGGACGAGGTGTCCTTGCTCCGCATTGAGAAGAGCTACCTCTTTGGCGCCGCGCATCCTCGCCTGCAGTTGGACGTCAACATCCTGAACCGTTCTCGTGATGTCGCTCGCGGCTGGTACGCAATGGAGTGGAGCTTCGGTGTTCCATCGGGCGAACTGACCGCTCTCGCTATTGAAGGTGGCCTTGGGGACGATGAATCGGCGAGCTTTGAGTTGCCCGAGGGCGGTGCGGACCTGGGTCGACTCAGTTGGCTTCGTTGGTCGGACGCCGGGGCAGAACTGAGCGTCATGATGAGCCTCTCTGAGCCGCTGAGTGTGTGGTGGGTGCCGATCGATGAGTGCCGCCGGTCGGCAGGACGCGGGCGTGGGGCCCTGCAGGGAAACACCCTGCTATTTCATATCCCCATGGAGATTTGGGGCGAGGAGACCAGGAGGTTGAGCCTCCAGTTGGACTTCGTTAGAGGTACTTCGCAATAACTTCGTCGGTGATGCGAGTCGGATGGTCGCGCACGACCACCTTGCCGTCTTTGTCGATGAGTGCGGCGGCAGGTATGCCCTGCACACTGTATGCCCTGGAGGTCTGGCCTCCCTCGTCTACTCCGATGGGGAAGGTCAACCCATTTGCCGAGATGTACTCGCGTACCTGGTCGCTGTTCTGTCGACCGCTGTTCTTGGTGACTGCGACAATCTCAAGCCCCTTATCCTTGTACTTGTTCCAGGTCTCCTCGACGTTCGGCATCTCCCGTCGACAGTGGGGACACCAGGTGGCCCAGAACACCATGAGCACGGGCTTGCCGTTCATGCTGGCGAGGGTGCCGGGGTCCTCCCCGAACCACTCCTCGATCTGGAGGGCCGGAGCGTCCTTGCCGACCAGTCGAATTGAATTGAGCTGACCGCGGGCCGCCTGGGCCATGCGGTCCTTGGGGAAGACCTCGATGAGCTTCTGGTAGACGGCTTGGGCTTGCTCCGCCTTGCCTGCTGCCAGTGCCGTACGGCCGAGGTTGGAGAGGGCGCGAGCAGAGTTCCGGTAGCTTGGGAAGCTCTCGACCAGGGCGTATGCGGTATTCTGGGCCTCGTCGAGGAGACCGAGGTCACCCTCTAGAGCGGCCTTGTTGAACATTGCTTCAGCCGCAGCAGGGTCAGCGGACCACTTGGTGCTGACCTCACTGAAACGTGAGATCGCCTTCTTGTACATCTCTCTCTGCTGCGCAGTGATAGTCCCCTGCACCCCAGCACCTGGGCTGCGCTTGCCATCTTGCATGTAGGCACGTGCGCTCGCGAGTACGACAGTGGCCATGTGTGCCGACTTGGGGAAGTCTTTGTTGAAGCCCTCGATGGTACGCCGAGCATCCTCAGATCGTCCGGTTGCAGCCTGGGCCTCGGCGAGTTGAGCAATTACCTGTTCTCTCCATGCCATCCCTGTGCTGTTGGACTCGAGTTCTGTTAGAGGCGCCAATGCAGCCCTTGCGTTTCCTCGAGACATGTAAGCAACGGCCTGGGTGTAGCTGTTGAGGCGGGCCGGTTCCTTGAATGACGCCTTGATCGCGTCGGTGAGGAAGGGCGAGTCACTGGGCGCCTGTGGAGCGGGCTTGGGGGCCTTTTGCTTGCGTGTCAGCTCACGCTTTTCCTGCTCGCTGAGCTTACGAAGCTCACCGGGGGTGTTGTTGACGATTTTCGTACTGGTGGCCGCGGGAGCCTGCGCCGAGGTGCTCGTCGCCTGATCCTTGGGGGCGAGCATGTAACCCAGTATCAGGCCTACAGCGAACATTGCGGCGCCGAAGGCCAGGACGGAAGTAGTAATGCCGTTGTTGCCGGCGTTGTTTGAGTTGCTCATCTTCTTGTTCACCGTGGAAGGGGCTACGATCTTGCGTTCGAGGGACAGTAGCGAGGCCCGGTGGACGGGTCAATGCCCCGCGCCAGCCTGTTGGATCCAGGCTAGAATCGGCCGCCTCAACAAGGGGATCAAATTATCTACGGACAGCCTCCCCAACTCAGCATCATCATCCCAGCCTTCAACGAGGAGGCGCGGCTGCCTCAAACGCTGCCCACTCTGTTGAACTTTCTCCGTAGTTCGGAGCGTACCTGGGAAGTGTTGGTGGTTGATGATGGTTCGAGTGACTCGACGGCAAGCGTGGTGCGCGCGCTGGTCGAATCAGAACCGCGACTGCGGCTCCTCGAAGAGCCTCATCGAGGCAAGGGCGGCGCGGTACGGGCTGGCATGCTTGCAGCCTCAGGACAGTTTCGCTTCTTGTGCGATGCTGACTTCTCGATGCCAGCGACAGAGATAGACCGCTTCCTCCCCCCCTTCCTCGAGGGTTGTGATGTCGCCATCGCGACTCGCGAGGGGCCTGGTGCTATTCGAGTCGGCGAGCCAACACATCGCCACATCATGGGGCGGGTCTTTAACGGTCTCATTCAGTTCTTGCTCTTGCCCGGCATTGAGGACTCTCAGTGTGGGTTCAAGTGTTTCTCGGCTCGATCTGCGGAGTTCTTGTTCTCTCGTCAGACCACGGAAGGCTTTGCTTTCGATGTGGAGATCCTGTTTCTCGCGAGAGAGCAGGGGATGGGTATCGTCGAGGTGCCGATCACCTGGCACTACATGGATGTGAGCTCTGTTCATCCCCTGCGGGACACCTGGCGAATGGGGCGTGCTGCACTTGATATTCGTCTCGGCGCGTTCCTTGGACGCTACCGGTAAGAGGACTGCCCCTTTGCTGCGAGCACACCTGCTCGGTGCGACCTTGTGCCTGCTCTCAGCGGCCATCGCTGCCCTATCTCCTCTGGATGAGCAGGTCCCCCGGATGTTGTGCTTGTACGTGGCAGCTTTGCTGCCCCTGGCGTTCTTGCTCTCTCGCAGCATCGGCTCTCGGGTCCGCTCCGTTTCTCGACTTAGCATCTCCCCATGGTTCGTTCTGCTCTGGGCCCTGGCGATACGCGTTCCCTTTCTTGTTGCCGAACCATCTCTCAGCGACGACATCAATCGCTACACGTTTGAGGCGCGGGTGGTTCAAGCAGGTGGCGACCCCTACGAGCAGTCTCCGCTCTCCAAGGAGCTCCGAGGGCTCGCGGAAAGCTCGCCGGAGTGGCCTGCGATCAACCACAAAGAGTTGCCCGCAATCTATCCGCCGGGCGCTCAGTGGAGTCTCGCAGCCATTGTCGCCATGTCCGATGATCAGCGCTTCATGCGCGCCGTCTTTACAGGCCTGGACCTCGTCCTGATTGCTGTGCTGATCCTGATAGTTCGAGCCTCAGGAACGGACAGTTCGAGAGTGCTTCTGTATGCCTGGCACCCCCTGCCGGCGCTTGAGATCAGCGGCTCCGGCCATTTCGAACCTCTCGCAATTCTTCCGATGGTTCTGGCCTTCTATCTGTGGAAGCGTGGGCGCAGGTCGTGGGCGTGGTTGCTATGGGGGATGAGCTTGTCGGTCAAATTCGTTGGCGGGGTACCGGCCCTGTTCGCCGCCTTGATCAGTTGGCGTGAGGGGGGAGCCAAAGCAGTAGGGAGGGGGGTACTCCTCTGCGCCTTGCCCATGTTGCTTGTGGCCGCCCCCTTCGCCCTGGATGGCAGTCTGCCCCTAGGCTCTCTCCCGCATTACGCCAGACACTGGGGAAACTTTCCGGCCTTCTTTGGGATCTTTTCTGCTGGACTTGGATACCACTCATCGCGCTGGCTCTGCTTTGCTCTCCTGGCGCTGTGGACTGTGCGTATTGCACGGAACGGCCTCAAGCCGGACCACGCCTTCGCACACTTCTTCGCGGCTCTGTTGTTGCTGAGTCCCGTCGTGCACCCCTGGTACGGTTTGTGGCTCCTGGTGCTGGTGCCGCTGTATCCGTCGCTGCCGCTCTTCACCCTCAGTAGTTTCTTGCCCCTTGCCTACCTGGCCTGGACGCAGCAGCATCTGGGCGGTGCCTGGTCTGCTCCTGACTGGGCGCAGTGGCTTGCTTATGGTCTGCCTCTTGCCCTATTGGCCTGGCAAGAACGACGAGTTCTGAAGTGACGGAGGAACTGGCGCTGGCTTCGCGCAGTGAACACAGACCCACGTAGCCGAAGCCGAAGGTGAACAAGGCGAGGAAGGGCAGGGCGTGCCACAGGGCACTCTGGACTGCGGTCACCATCGCGCCCAGGTAGTAGAGGGCGAAGGTGATTTCGACCCAGGGTTGGCGGCCCGCACGCCGTGAGTAGTCATGTGTTTGAGCGCTGCCCGCTTTTGGCGTGCGGACTGCGCGGGTGTTGTTGACCGTGAGGCCGGCACCTAGCGCGAGCACCCCGGGGATCAGGTGCAGTCGTCTGTGCCATGCACCGTCATTTAACTGCATCTCGGCGATGGCGTAGAAGAGCACCAGGTTCACCGTGGCGCAGATGAAGATGGGCAAGTCGATGAGCAGGCCCCACTCTGAGCCCAACTGCAGGCGGGTTGTGAGGCTCATCGGCAAGAGGATGAGGAGCAACGCCATGAGCGGATAGGCCAGGTTGCCGGCGAGGTGAAACGTCGCCTCGACCTTCCTGGCTAGGCCAATTCTAGACCTCCAGATAGTCGGTAGCAGCTTGGTTGCCGCCTGGATGGAGCCTTTTGCCCAGCGATGTTGCTGCGTCTTGAACGCGCAGACCTCGGCCGGTAGCTCGGATGGAACGCCAAGATCCTGAAGGTAGACGAAATCCCAGCCAGCCAACTGGGCACGATAGGAGAGGTCAAGGTCTTCGCACAGGGTGTCACCCTGCCAGCCTCCTCCGGCTTCGATGGCTGCTCTCCGCCAGATCCCTGCCGTGCCGTTGAAGTTGAAGAAACGCCCGGACCGGAACCGAGCGCTGTGTTCGATGATGAAGTGGCCATCGAGAAGAATTGCCTGAAGCCTCGTGATGAGCTTCTCATTTCGGTTCAGGTGCTCCCAACGCCCCTGCACCATGCCGATGTTGTCGTCTGCCATGAGGACGGGAACTGTACGCTCCAGGAACTCGGGGCCAGGGATGAAGTCAGCGTCGAAGAGCGCGACCAGTGGGGCTCTCCCGCTGGTCAGGGAGAGCCCATGACCGAGGGCGCCCGCCTTGAAGCCTTCTCGGGAACTGCGCCGAATATGCTCGATCGAAAGGCCATCTTGCCGGTGCCGATCACAAGCGCGGGCAATGAGTTGAGTGCTGCTATCCGTAGAGTCATCGAGAACCTGCACTTGCAGCTTGTGCTTCGGCCAGCGCAGCGCGCCGACCGCATCGATGAGGCGTTCAGCGACGTGTTTCTCGTTGAATAGGGGCAACTGCACCAGAACCGTGGGCAGATCCTCAGTATTCAGGTCGCAGGATTCTGGACGCCGTCGCTCTCGGTGCTTGAAGTAGAGAGCTATCAGTACGAGTCGATGGAGCCCGTAGACGCTGAGCAGTACCGCACAGCCCAGATAGCCCGTTAGGCAGATCCACGCTGATACGCTGAGCTCAGTCAGTGATGCGAACATCAGCACCCTCGCCAGTCTCGCTCCCAGATTGTAGCCAGTCGACGATCAAAGGGCTCAGGTACTGAACCGCCGCGGGGCTGCTGGGCATGTCGCTATGACCGAAGGTGGGCGAACCCTCTGGTTTGCCCCCACCATCTAGGAGCAGGAAGCGCTTCTCGGTGGACGCGGCGTGTTCAAAGGCTGGCCTTACCGCGGGCGGTGGCGCGAGGAGGTCGCTGCCGCCAGCGACTACCAGGAGGGGAGCGTCGAAGCTTGCAAGGACATTGCCTCCCGGCCCATCAATCAGAGAGGCTGAGCCACCTGCTGGTATGCGAACGAGAAACCAATCGAGGAGTTCGGTGGAGAGGTCCTCGACAGCTCCGCGGAGAAGCGTGAGCCGGGACCTCACGCCGAGGTTGCTCGTGTTGATGCCGAGCCGCAGTAGTACCGGAAACAACAGAGCCAGGGGCAGGATGCAGGCGAGCGCGGTTCGTGCGCGGAACACCTTGCGGGTGGGTGT
>CAZEIY010000098.1:0-2620 GCA_964512375.1 uncultured Rickettsiales bacterium
ACCAGGCAGCAGCCGCTCGAGGCCGGCGGCGACGGCGTCGCCCAGAGGGCTCTCCATGTCACGCACAGCCAGACAAAAGGCTGGTACCCAGCGGCGCAGCTCTTCAACAGGTAGCACCTCGGCGCGTAGAGACTCTGACAGAGCCCCCCTCGCCGTAATCTCGATGTCGCAAAAGACTCCCTCGAACGGGAAGACCGAGCGTCCAAATAGCTCGTATGCCTCGGCCGCCATTGCATCGTCATCGGCGCGCGCCTCGAGCAGATCGGCTATCTCAAGAGGGCCCAGTTCTGCGGGGATCTTCATCAGGCCTTCTCCTTCATGCGCTGACCAGGGAGCAGGTAAGCCTCCCTGGTGGGCTTGAGAGGGCGCTTCAGCCAGTACGGACGTCTTGTTCCATCAGGGCTGTGCTCAGTCGCGGGACGCGCCAGGGCCAGCCACTGCCGGTAGACCTCCATGGACTTGAGCGTGTCGACTCGCACGTCTCCGTGCTTGTCCTCAGGGCCAGCGCGAGTCACCGAGAGCGCCTTCTGGTGCCAGCAGTGAGCGCCAGATATCGGATCGGGGTGCACACCGTGCGTGAGGTTCTGATGGACGCCCACGTCCTGCCACCAGATCCTGCTGGTATCAGGATCGGACGACTCATAGGCGCCAGCACCCCGAACGATGTGGAGACCTCGACCGCCCTTGCCGTCGTCACTCAGGTCAACCAGGCTCGATGTGCCTTGTCCGATACCTTCGGACTGGGCGAGCCGCCACCGCCCCAGGTGGTGACTGATTGCGACGATGCCGGGCTTAATGGCTTCCGTGAGATAAGCCGAATCCACCATCGAGCCGATCTCAGTCTCGATCCGAATCAACTCGCCAGTAATCACGCCGATGCGCTCCGCGTCGCTGGGATGAATCCAGATAGGATTCTTGTGACTGAGCTCGTAGAGCCACTTCGCATTCGCAGAGCGGGTATGGATGAGCGTCGGTAAACGGAACGTCGGCAGCAGGAGCATCTCTCCCGCGTCGCGGTCAATGTGAGCGGGCGAAACGTGGCTCTCGAGCGTCCATGGGATGACGTATTCCTGCTCGGGCCAGCCCCACTCGCTGAGCGTAGGACTGAAGAACTCGAGCTTGCCGCAAGGAGTCTTGAAGCCCTCGCTCTCCTGCGGGTAGTAGCGATCACTGCTGACCTCAAAGGCACCATATTTTCGCATGTACTCGAGGGCTCCCAGTCCTTCAGCAGCTGCCGCCTCAGGAAGTCCAGGGACCGAGTTCTCGAAGATCCATCGGAAGTACTCATCAAGGGTGTAGACCTCGCCGGGGCGATACGGACTCTCGAACCACTGACGAACTCCCAGCGAGCCATCGGGGTCCATCTTCACGGAGAGATCAATCCAGAACTCAGCCTCCTCCCAGACTTCGCCGGGATTCGCCTCATAGGTACGGTCTACCGTCTTGCCCGCGCGCTCCATAGCGACTCGCCGCACCGGTTGACGGAACGCTAGCCACTGACCAGCATGGGTCTCCTGGCTCACCAGATCGTGTCGTTCGCCGGAGTGACCCATGGGCAACACGTAGTCAGCAAACCAGGCCGATTCGTTCCAGGTCGGCGTCAGCGCTACGTGACAACCGATCTTGTCCTCGTTGGCGAGAGCCTCCATCCACATGAAGCCGTCCGGATTGATCCAGAGCGGGTTGTAGACCCTGGTGAAGTAGACATCGACGTCACCGCGTCCTTCTGCCAGGAAGTGGGGCAGACAGAAGCTCATCTCGTACATGGCAAAGGGCCACTCGACGGGCATGTGTAGCTCGTTCCAGGCCTCACCGGGAGGCGGCTTGACATGGGGTTCTGGGACAAACTTGTTCCAGGAGTTCAGAGAGGTCCCTCCGACCGAGCCAACTGAGCCGGTCAGCACATTGAGGAAGAACAAACACCGAGCGACCTGCCAGCCGCCGCGATTCCCCATAGTCGCAGCGCGCCAGGTGTGAGCAGCGATACGGTCTCCTGCCGCCGCGACGATCTCAGCTGACTCGATGATGCGCTCAATAGGCACCTGGGACTCTTTCGCTGCCCGCTCGAACGTGAACTCCGAGTAGAGCGCGCGGAGCAGCGCATCAAAGTCCTCAAAGGTCGGTCCACCGGGCCTATCCACGGCCGCCTGAGCAAGGTCAAGGGCGGCACCTTCGGCAAATTGGAGTGCTCCGCGGAGCGAGTCCTCCCAATTCACCCAGCGCTGCACGAACTCCTTGTTGTAGGTCCCGTTTTGCAACAGATGATTGGCGATAGCCAGGAGGACGTAGGTCTCACTACCAGGCCACGTGGGTAGCCAGACATCGGACTTGGCGGCGGTGTTGGACAGACGTGGATCGAAGGTGACGATCTTAGCGCCCTTCGACTTGGCCTCCATGATGCGCTGAGCGTGAGGATTGAAGTAGTGCCCAGACTCCAGGTGCGCTGAGATAAGGAGGATAGCGCGCGCATTGGCGTAGTCCGGAGAGGGCCGATCCGCGCCGCTCCAAAATGCGTAGCCCGCACGAGCTGCCGCCGAGCAGATGTTGGTGTGGCTGTTGTGGCCGTCGACGCCCCAGGCCGAGATGACCCGATTCGTGTAGTGGTCTTCGCCCGGTCTGC
>CAZEIY010000098.1:2630-2877 GCA_964512375.1 uncultured Rickettsiales bacterium
ATCTCGTCCCGGCGCTTCTCCCGGCTGGCACGCATCTTCGCCGCGATGTCGTCGAGCGCATCTTCCCACGAGACTCGCTTCCACTTGCCCTCACCACGCTTGCCGACCCGCTTCAGGGGGTAGAGGATGCGCTCTGGATCGTAGATCTGATTGTGGGTTGCCGGGCCCTTCGCGCAGTTACGCCCCCGACTCCCGGGATGAGCGGGGTTTCCCTCAAACTTGCGGATCTCGTACGTCTCCTTGTCCA
>CAZEIY010000098.1:2887-11669 GCA_964512375.1 uncultured Rickettsiales bacterium
CGCCAGAAGACCGCAGGCCGACTCGCAGTTAAAACAGACCGTCGGCACGAGGCTGTAGTTTCGAGCCACCTTCCGGGGCCATGCCTTGCTGTCCCACTCCGTCCAATCGTCCCACTTCTCAGGGGGGGGATACTGAGACATACGACCGTCAGGATGCCGTACCGTCAGTGGAATCGGCTCCCGCTCTGACTCGGAGTAGTTTGGCTGCTGCATCTGCTCGCGCTTGCTCATGAGTTGGGTACCTCCTGCGGAGCCATCACGAAGGCGTATTCGAACAGGTAGAGGCCCACAGTCGCGCACACGGCGGCGAGTGCTCCAGCCAGGGAGCCCGAGACAAAGACAAGCGCCAGAGGCACGGCGTGACCGACGACAATGGCGCCAATCCAGAACATCCGCGCGTACCTACCGTGGCTGATCTCACGGGCCGCACGGGTAGCGATCTCGCTGGCATGAGGCATTCCGAACTCACCCAGTAAGGTCACAAAGAGGTCCGTAACCAAAGCGAAAGCAAAGACCGCTCGGAACAGAGACTCCAGGTCATCGGGAAGAGCGACAACCAGGTCAACAACCAGGAAGGAGGCCGCCCCTATCATCACTGCCTGCACAAGAAGGTGAAAAGGAAGAAGGGGGCTCTGCCAGAGGTCGCGTCCCTCGGCCTGTCCGAACAGGAATGCGGTGTAGACCGCTGCGCCAACGGCGAACAACGCGGACAGCACGAGCAAGGGCGAACGGAGCATCTGCGCCAGATCCGCGGACAGCCACCCCAGCGAAGCTCCCACCTCGACAAGCCACCACACCAACACCAGATTGCTCAGACCGATCAGGAAGATTGCCCCCCTGGCCAACCACGAGCCCCACTGGGGACGGATCAGGATGTAGAGGAAGCGCTCGGGACGCTCAAGGTCATGGACCAGGAGCGCGGTAGTGGCCCCCATAGCCAGCAGAGAGACCAGACCTCCAGCAATGGCTACTGGAGCGCTGAACGGAAGGCCCAGCACCAGCCAGGCCAGCGCCAGGTTCAAGACCACTCCAGCGCCGATGCCCTTGGTGACCAGATAGGCCGGGACGGGCCAATGCCAGGGGACCTTGTGCTGCGCGTTGTATACGACCTGGGCCATGTGCTCGGCGCGACGTCCACCGACATGAATCGGACCCGCAAGGGGCTGGCCTTGAGCCTGTGGCGCACGGATCGACTGGCCCCGCTTACCTAGAAGATTGCTCGACCCCCCATCGACGAGCCCCTGGTGGGTGTGACCACCGCCATGCGCAGCTATTACGTCGGCTGCGGAGAAGGTCTCTGGCCAACGTTCTGTCGCTGTTGGGTGAAGATTCACGTCGCTCCCTTCGATATAGAAGAGCTTGGGCGCTGTACCCTGCTCCGGCTTTCGGACCGTGACCTTGTTGCGTGCCAGGGTCTGACTGATCTCACTGCTGGGATCATCAAGATCACCAGCGATGATGGCGTGCTCCGGACAGACGACCACGCAGGCGGGCTCGAGGCCCACCTCGATACGATGCGAGCAGAAGTGGCACTTCGCAGCGGTCATGCTCTCGGGATCGATATAGATCGCATCGTAGGGGCAGGCCTGCATGCACCCCTTGCAGCCGATACAGGCGTCCTGATCAAACTCGACGATGCCATCTGCTCGCTGATACATCGCTTGAGTGGGGCAAATCCGAACACACGGCGGGTTCGCGCAGTGATTACAGCGGGTCACTTGAAAGTGCCGCTGGGTCTCGGGGTAGGTCCCGGTCTCTGTGCTCTTCACCCAGGTGCGGTACACCCCAAGAGGTACCTCATTCTCTGACTTGCACGCAGTGCTGCAGGCATGGCAGCCGATGCACTGCCGACCGTCGATGACGAAGCCGTAATTGGGAACATGCTCCTGCACGCCATCCCGATTCACCGGCTCACCTCAAGGTCATCGCATTCGGTAGCTGACGATCCCATGCTCTCCCATCCCCGAAAGAGGAGCATTCCCAGGACCATGGCCGGCAGGAAGTAGAGAGCTTCTCGCATACCCGCTCCGACCGAGACAATCGCAGGTCCCGGGCAGAAGCCGGCGATCGCCCAACCAATTCCAAAGATGGCCGCACCGACGAAGAGTCGAGGCGGCATGTTGTTGGCAGCTGGCACAAAAAAACTCTCGGCCAGAACAGGGCGGGGCCTCGAGGTCGCAAGACGGAAACTCAAACAGTAGACGAGCAGGGCTCCACCCATGACGAGAGCCAGGCTGGGATCCCAAGCGCCGCTGGTGAAGTCCAGGAATGCAATCACCTTGAGTGGCTGGGTCATCCCCCCGAGCACCAGACCGGCCGCGAAGATGAGGCCTGCAACAAAAGAAGCGAGACGGATCACAGCGTTCCCCCAAAGACATGAGTGACAACAGCAGCTGTCAATGCACCGGTAGCCATGAAGGTGAGGGTGGCTGCTAATGACCGAGGCGAGAGGCGCGCCAGTCCGCACACGCCGTGTCCGCTGGTGCAACCGGACCCCAGTTGGGTACCCCAACCGACCAGCACCCCAGAAGCAATGAGCGCCGCCGGAGACCGCACCACGTCAACAGCAAAGCCTGCGGGGTAGAGCTGGCCCAGAGCCACTCCACCCACCACCAAGCCGAGAAGAAAAGGAAAGCGCCAGCCGCTCTCAGCACGCCCGGAAGCTGTCAGCAGTCCTCCCAGGATTCCACTGATTCCAGCGATGCGTCCATGCCAGAGCATGAAGAGAGCCGCGCTGAGGCCGATCAGAGCGCCGCCAATAGCTGACGCGACCGGAGTGAACTCCTCCATCAACCTACCTCCTGATTGGCAGACTGGAGTCATTCCAGGTCTGCATTCCGCCAGCCATCGAGGCGACCCGCATGAAACCCAGGGACTCCAGCTCCTGCGCGGCACTCCCTGAGCGAAAACCGGTCTTGCAGACCGTGATGAGTGGCGCCTCTCGATCCCAGGTTGTCGCCGCGTGACCGAGACTGACGAGAGGGACCTGCTCGGCTTCTTCTATGTGGCCGAGTTCGCCCGCGAACTCGGCTACGTCGCGCACATCGATGATGCGGAAGCCCGTTCTGTCCTGCTCGGCAAGCCAGCCGACGGAAACCTCGGGCACGCCATCGCTCGAACGGATGATGGGTGCCCAACCTGACACCGCATCCGTCACCAGCATTCCACAGTTCTGATTCGCTGGAAGCGCGACGGCCAGCCTCTTCGGGAGAGAGAGATTCAGCCCCTCCATGATGGCGACGAACTGATCAAGGCTTCGTCCGCCACCCAGACGGGGGTTGTGCTGCTTCTCTTCTGCGATAGTCGACATCGTCCTGCCCTTGTAATCGTGTCCAGGGAAGACCTTCGTAGTCTCAGGAAGGGAAAAGAGCCGCTCGTGCACCGAGTTAAAAAGGTGCTCACTGGAGCCCTCCTGAAAGTCGGTCCGACCACAACCACGAATGAACAGGGTGTCACCGGTGAAGACCATTCCCTGCTCGGGCACGTAGTAACTCAAGCAGGTACTCGTATGACCGGGGGTCGCGAGCACCTGCAGCTCGAGATCGCCGACCTGTAGGACGTCTCCGTGACCGACCTGGTGGTCGGCGCAGTCCGCGCCACTGTGAACGCTCAAGACGCTCTCACTCTCTAGCCGTGATCGAAGGAGGCCCGAGCCCGTGATGTGGTCGGCGTGGACGTGCGTCTCGAGCGTGTAGGTAAGGGTCAAATCCAGCTCGACGAGTACCTGAATGTCGCGATCGACCAGCTCACGGACTGGATCGATAAGAACTGCTTTTCTGCTCCCCTCATCGCCGAGCAGATACGTATACGTACAGGATTCGCGGTCAAAGAGTTGTCGAAAGATCATTGATTGGTCTCCGGGTCGTTTCAGGAGATCTACCTAAGAGCACACTTCGTGCCAACTCGGCAATTACAGCTCATGGCATCGTTGGCTGACGAAGTGCACATCTCAATCGATCCCTTGAGTTGCAACATGTTGCAACAAAATAGATCATACGGTGTCCGTGCCGACACAAGGGAATCAGGAGCTCGTAATGGGACGCCAGCAACCGCCACTCAGAGCCTTCCACGGCATGCTCTCGTCATCGCAGGAGATGGACTCTCTCTACGAGCTGATCCGACGCATCAGCAAGACAGAGACCAGCGTGCTGATCCGTGGTGAGACCGGTACGGGAAAGGAGTTGGTTGCCCGCGCGATTCACGACCTAAGTCCGCGAGCGGACAAACCCTTCCGTGCCATTAACTGCGCGACCCTCACCCCAGAGCTGCTGGCCTCGGAACTCTTCGGACATGTGAAGGGAGCCTTCACTGGCGCCGTGAAGGACCGCATGGGCCTCTTCAGGCTGGCTGATGGTGGCACGCTATTTCTCGATGAGATCGCGGAAATCCCTCTCGACATCCAGGCCAGGCTCCTTCGAGTGCTCCAGGAGAGCAGCTTCGTGCCGTTAGGGGGGAGTAAAGCGGTGACCGTGAATGTTCGGGTCCTCTCTGCAACGCACCGAGCTCTACGTCGCGAGGTCGAACAGCGTCGCTTCCGAGAGGACCTCATGTACCGCATTCGTGTGGTGCCCCTCTTTCTGCCACCACTGCGCGAGCGGGTAGGAGACATCGACACCCTTGCAAATCACTTCATCGGCCACTTCAACGAACGAGGCTTCCGCGAGGTCGACGCCCTGGACAAAGAGTCCAGCAACGCGCTTGCACGACACCACTGGCCCGGCAATGTCCGTGAGCTGCGCAACGTCATCGAGTACGCTTTTGCTGTGGGCGAAGGCCCTCTCATCAGCATGAATGAACTCCCCCCTGAGCTACGCGGCGAGAAGCCAATTACAAGCGCGGTCAGGGACCTCTCAGTAATGCAGCTGGAGAAACAGCGAATCATCGATGCCCTGCGCCAGGCTCGAGGCCGAAAGGGGGAGGCCGCGGACCTACTCGGAATGAGCCGCTCTACCCTCTGGCGCAAGCTGCGCGAACACAGAATGCAGAACTGAGTGCGAAATCACCGAGAGACGCTACTGCACGGCTACCCGTCACGAGAAGCTGAACGCGGGCAGCGAACTCAGCCGGGGGGCCAGGTCAGGCTTCGGCCACCCAGTAGGTGTACGTGTAAGTGCGAGACTGTCTGACCGGCGTCGATGCCATTATTGATGACCAATCGGTAGCCTGATTCGGACACACCGAGCTGCGTTGCAAGATCACGAGCCACCGCAAAGAGGTGCCCAACGACCCCCTCGTCCGTGTCGCTCATCTCGTTAATGCTCCGCATCTCCTTGCGAGGAATGACCAGCACGTGCACCGGTGCCTGCGGATTGATATCCCGAAAGGCAATGCAGCGCTCATCCTCGTGAACGATGTCGGCAGGGATGTCGCCCCTCAAGATCTTCGCGAAAATCGTCTCAGCCATGGCGCTCGCTGCTCCTGGTACGCAGCACATGGCTGCGGTCAATGGCTGGTAGACTAGCGGAAAGAATGCAGCCCAAGCGAATGCCGCCCGAATCCAGCCTTCTCGTCCAGTGTCACTCTTCTTTCCCCGGCCGCGCCGTGAAGGAGATCTCCGTCCATGACGCACAGAGCCTCTTTGAAGGGCTGCGCGAGGCTGGTCAGCCCATTGCCTCGTCCTGCCTTGGCGTTGCGGTCTGCGGACGCTGCCTGGTCCGCGTGCAGAGCGGGGCCGAGTCACTGAGCCCCATCGACGCCGTGGAACAAAAGGTACTCCTCGCCGAGCGAGCGGCGCCGGATCAACGCCTCGCCTGCCAGTGCTATGTCCAAGGCCCTGGCGTAGTGCTGAACACGGACTACTGGTAAGGAGAGGAGGCACATGCTCAGTTCTCTCGGCGAAGCCCTGCCCACCATCGCCAACGCCATCCTCGTGCTCATGCTGCTCGGCGGAATTGTTGGCAGCGCGCTCCCCGCCGTGCCTGGTGCCAGCCTCATCTGGTTAGGGGTCGTGCTGCACGGAGTCATGACCGGCTGGGAACCACTCGGGCTGGGCATTCAGATCACCACAGCGGTGCTCACGTTGCTCTCCCTTGGATGTCAGTTCCTGGTCACGGCGCTGGGTGCAAAGAGGACGGGAGCCACGCTCTGGGGGGCGACGGGGGCGATCTTCGGACTGATGCTCGGCTTCTTCATCCCAATACCAGTGCTCGGTCCCCTGGCGGGTGCCTTCGGCGGGGCGCTCCTTGCTGAGCATCTGGCGACCGGCAAAGAGGGCGAGGAAGTACTCCGTGCCGGTGCGGGCGCCGTGGTCGGAGCGCTCCTGGGCACTGTGGCCGAGATCGTCATCGCCCTGGTGATGGTGCTGGTCGTTGCCCTCGGGTTCTTCGCGTAACTTCTTGAGAACCTGAAGCCGAGGCCTACGAAATCAC
Source organism: uncultured Rickettsiales bacterium (assembly GCA_964512375.1). Lineage (GTDB taxonomy): Bacteria > Myxococcota_A > UBA796 > UBA9615 > UBA9615 > UBA6601. Next base: position 9,256 of record CAZEIY010000098.1, read on the forward strand.
CCCAAGCTCCCGGCCGACCGTCTCAAAGGCCGTCACCGCCTGATCGATGTGTTCGTCGGTGTGAGCGGCACTCAGCTGGACGCGAATGCGAGCCTGACCACGAGGAACCACGGGGAATGAGAATCCGATGACATAGATGCCCAACTCGAGGACTCTGGCCGCCATCTCTCCGGCCAGACGTGCGTCACCGAGCATGATGGGGACGATCGGGTGTTCGCCTTCGAGGATGTTGAAGCCGCTGGCGCTCATCCGCTGACGAAATTTTCTGGTGTTGGACTCGAGGCGATCTCTCAGTTCAGTGGTCTCGCTCAGCATGGACAGGGCCTCAATCGCAGCGCCCGCCACGGCCGGCGCGAGGGTGTTGCTGAACAGATACGGACGACTTCGCTGGCGAAGCATCTCGACGATCTCCTTGCGCCCGCTGGTGTAGCCGCCGCTGGCGCCACCCAGAGCCTTGCCCAGGGTGCCCGTGATGATGTCGATCCGCCCCATGACGTCGCAATGCTCGTGCGTCCCTCGCCCCGTCTGACCCATAAAGCCAACCGCATGCGAGTCATCGACCATGACCAGGGCGCCGTAGCGATCAGCGAGATCGCAGATCTGCTGCAGCTTGGCCACGTAGCCGTCCATCGAGAACACTCCATCGGTGGCGATGAGTCGAATGCGCGCAGCACTCGCCTCCTTCAGCTTGCTCTCCAGATCGTCCATGTCGCTGTTGGCGTAGCGGAAGCGCTGCGCCTTGCACAGGCGGATGCCATCGATGATCGACGCATGATTGAGCGAGTCAGAGATGATGGCGTCGTCTGCTCCCAACAAGGTCTCGAAGAGACCACCGTTCGCATCGAAGCAGGACGAATACAAGATCGTGTTGTCGGTACCAAGGAACGTGGAGAGACTGGCCTCCAGCTCGGTGTGGATGTCGAGGGTGCCGCAAATGAAGCGCACGGACGACATGCCAAAACCGCGCTGCTGCAGGGTGCGTGACGCAGCGTCTACGAGCCGCGGATGATCAGAGAGGCCCAGGTAGTTGTTGGCGCAGAAGTTGATCACCTGCTGACCACCGCGCACCGAGATCGATGCACGCTGGGGGCTGACGATAATGCGCTCCTCCTTGTAGAGGCCACCGGCTCGGATCTCGGCGAGCTGTCCGCTCAGAATCGACCGTACGTTTTCGGAATACATGAGGGCTTCCTTCGACTCGAGGTTCAGGTGGCGGCTCTTCGCCGCGACTCAGGCGTCCCAGCCGGCGAAGCGGATGATGGCCTTGGGGTGGCTGGTGATGCAGTTCTCGAAACTGCCGGCTTCCCAATCCGCGATGTCCACGATGGTGTCGTGTCCCTCGCCCAGGATGACCTCCCAGATGAGGTCCTGGATTCGGTTGGAGCGATCCTCGAGCAGAGAGCGGGTCACAGTCCAGGTCTCAAAGATCTGGCGGCCAATAACCGAGTGGAGAGCGATGCCATTCATCACCAGACGAGGGAAAGAGTCGACCACCACCGGCCCGTCCTGGATGCCGAACAGGATCACATCGCCGCCACGCCGGGTGGCACCAATGGCCGAGTTGAAGGCAGAGTTAAAACCGCTCATCTCCATGCTCACATCGGCGCCAATACCCTGAGTTGCCTTCTTGATGGCCTCGACAACATCCTCATCGGCAGCGATTGGGTTGGCTCCGTTCAGATTCGGCTCGATCACCTCGTCTGCACCCAGGCGACGCGCCATGTCCGCATGCAGCGGGTTGGGATCAATCCCGATGATTCGACCGGCGCCCAGTCCACGGGCGATGAGTACGGCGAACAGGCCAATAGTGCCTGTGCCAAAGATCGCCACAGACTTTCCGCGGAGATCCACCTTGGTGCATGCGTGCACGGCGTTACCGAAGGGCTCCTGGATAGCAGCGACCTCAGGTCGGATGCGATCGAGGTTGGTGGCCCACAGCGCCTTAGCCGGCAACTTGAGATAGTCAGCAAAGCAGCCATCGACCGAGATACCGATAATCTTGTCTTCAGCGCAAACGTGGTTCTGCCCGACACGGCACTGGTAACACCTGCCGCACACCAGGTGACTCTCGGTGCTGACGATATCGCCAACCTTGTAGCCGTACTTGCCAGCTGCCCGATCGCCCACCGCTACGATCTGGCCGAGCAGCTCGTGCCCGACCACTCGACGGTCCTGCTCCTCGCCGTCGAGGGAGTCGTAGATCATGTCGTGGAAGGCCTTGCGGAACCAGATGCCGCGGTCGCTGCCGCAGAAGCCGGTGTAGAGAGTGCGAATGATGACGGCGCTGCGGTCCTGGCCGACGGTTTGCGGCTCCAGACGTGGAGTCGGCAGCTCGACCTTTCGCAAGCCCTTGCTCGTCTCCCACGGATCAAGACCCCGGTCATAGATCAATGCGCGCATAGTCTCTGGGATCT